>WTAT01000591.1 GCA_013139415.1 Desulforhopalus sp. | reverse complement strand
GTAAAAATATCCGATATCATGGCAGAAGTTGCTGCCTGCCACGCCTGTACACTCCATAAACAGAGACTTTATCCGGTCGCAGGTCGTGGCCCTGACAAGATCCGCTTATTGATCGTTGGTGACTGGTTGTCTGCAGACACGAAGGGAGACCTTCCACCGGGTCATCTTTTTGGGGTGCTACAGGACGAGATGCTCGGCAGGATGCTTAAGGCCATCAATTTATCCGCAAGTGACGTGTATATCACCAATGTAATCAAATGTGCGGTTCCCGGAAGCTGTCAGCCCCAGGCCACTCATGTTCAAAGTTGTGTTTCCTACCTGCGTCGCCAGATTTTGGCTTTACTCCCCGAAGTAATCTGTACCATGGGGATGGTTGCTGCCCGAGCAGTGCTGCAAAGGTCTCAGCCCCTCTCGCGACTGCGGGGACAGTTTCATGAGTATGAGGTGGAAAAAGAGAAAACTATTCCAGTTATTCCCACGTATCATCCCACCTACCTCCTGCAGAATCCTGAAATGAAACAGGCGACCTGGGCTGATCTGCAGTTACTGGCGAAAAAGATGGGGTTGAAGTAACATATGTATAAACCCTCATTAGGGTTGAAAACTAACTGATCAGAATAAGTCCCCGTCGACCAAGCAGACGAAGAAAGGTGGTGACCGATATTTCCGCCTCCTGAAGAGACAGCCCACTTTGATCTGCAACCTCCCTGATGATCGTCTTGACATCTTGAACTCCCTCGAACATTTGCCAGACTTTGCTTCCCATACTGTCCAGTTGCAGTTTTTTGGTGAGTTTTTGTTCTTCTCCCTTGTGGAAGCGATTGGCCAGCTGAAGGAAAAATGGTTTTATGTTTAAGGGATATTCAATAAGAATATCTCCATTTTCAAGAACTTCCCATGTTACCGATGGCGATCGCTGGGGAATACTGGCTAATGCTTCTGTCCTCGTAAGCTCTTTAGGCTGCCTTTTGTAACGTCCTTTAGGCGCTATTTTTTTTCTGAACAATTTCATACTGGCTGCAAATTTTATGGGTTGTCGTCTGGGGGATTGGACGGTTGGAAGAAAGAACCACGGTAAGTAATCGGTTATTCACAGTGTCATGCCATATTTTTGCCCTGATAAATGGTTTTTCCCGGCGAAGCCGAAAAAATATCTGCTTAGGGATAGTTGGACTTCTGTATCCTTCACAAGAAGTATTGTCTTTGCCAATGACTAATTCCAGGTCGGGGGTGCCGGACAGTGTGTTAAATATCTCTACCAGGGGCTGTCGACTAAGACGGGTGTCGGCAGGCCCAAGCGTACAGGTTTGCAGAAAAAGATCTGAGCTACAAAAAGATAACCGGGTAAGCCCTGCCCCGAAGGTGTAATCCTTTAGAGTAAAGGATACAGGAAGGGCAAGGGAAAAGTCCTGGATACGCCAGAGAATTTCTGAATGATGATGACATGAGATCGTTGTCAGGCTAGAATAAATATCTTCTAAGAGGGCCGGATCTGCTGAAAGCAGTTGAAAGAGAACCAGGGTGTGACAATCGGGGCAGAGGCAGATTCCTCCTTTGAGCAATCCGCTTTCTTCCTGGTAACACGTGACCAGGCTAAAACTATTCCTGAGTCGTTCCAATTCAGTGGGAAGAATGTTTTCAGGGATGATGGAGCCCATCTGACCTGCGAATTGGCTTAATTTCTTTTGGAGGTAGCGAGGAGTATGGTGGGCCAACTTTTCCCAGCGGACTTGTAATTGAGGTTGAAAATCTTTTTCGAAAACAAGATGACGTTGTCCGGAAATACGGGCGTCCCAGGCGGTGGGAATGGAAAGGCGTATACCATTCCAGGCGATTAGTCTGTTATCTTTGCCAGTCCCTGCCTGTGTTACTTTAACAATGCTATTGGGGAACAAGGTGGGACCAGTCCGATTGATTTAGTTCTTCTCTGCGTTTAGCATCAATTTTATTTTTGGTCTTTTCGCACACTTTGACGAAACAGCGGCGCTCTTCTTCTATTTTTCCAGGGTAGGAGAGTTTGACCATATTACCGATGGTTTCGTCGGAGTTTTTTCCGTTATACTGCAGTTTCAGATTGACGCGATTCTGCTCTTTATCAATAAATTGCCATTTCCATACGTGCATTACTCCGAATGAATCACCGGTCCATACATGGGGCTCGCCAAAAGTCTTACGAAATTTTTTCATTAATATTTGGAAAAAGTCTTTACTTTTGTTCTGGTATTTCATGTCGATCTTGAGGATCTGATCGATGTATTTGCACGTACCGTAGGAGATAACGCCTTTTCTAAAACCATGCCAGTCGGTTATCACAACTTTTTTGAGAAAATTGGTGCGGATGATCTCTGGGTAATCATTAACACTGGATCCAAGCACAATACCAGCAATTTCGTGGGGAACCTTTTCTGCTGCGGCCAGGAGAGGAAATACTGAAATTGTGAAGCCAAAAACTACGATCCATCGTAGTACATTTTGTATTGTTGCCATAGGTCGTCTCGTCATATCTTTGATTGATATTTTTACTCAGCCCCA
>WTAT01000197.1 GCA_013139415.1 Desulforhopalus sp. | reverse complement strand
TGATAGTGATAGTACATCAAAGGCAGTGCAGCCAGCGAACCAAGGATTGACCAGGCCAGAAAACCCCAGTGCAGGAAACCTTGAGCCATCGCAGGGACCACAGCCTCTTTGGTCCCCTTGGCGATGAGACCAAAGGACGGCGGTGGGGAGAGGAAGTGGGCCAGAGGTTCTGCAGCGGACCAGAACACACCACCACCGGCAAGCAAGGTACACATGATGATTGAAATCCATCGGAAAGTGCTCATTTCTGGTTTATCAAGATTACCAATTCGCACATTGCCATATTTGGTGCAGGACAGTCCGATGGCGATAAGGAAGGTAAGAAGAAGCAGAACTTGCCAATAAGCTCCGAAATAGGTGCAGGAAAAAGCAAAGCTTTTGTTGATTACAGTTTTTGCAAATTCAACATTAAAAAGAGCAATAGCGGTAAAGAGCACTAGAATTCCACCAGAGATACCAAACACCGGCCAATCTATTTTAATTTTTTGGTTGTTTTCCATCTAACTTCTCTCCTTTTATTTTTATTCCGCAAATAACCAGCGTAAGTATCCAATTCCAAACACCTTCAAGAGGTTTGTTTTTTGGTGTTTTATTGAGCCTGGGCCTCCAGTACAATTTTATCAATAGCTGCCTCAACCTCCTCACTCAATAGTTTGGCGGGAGGATTGTTGAGCATGTCACGGACGATGGTGGTAGCCTTGTCAATAACGCTTTGTTTGCCCTGCTGCTCCCACAATTCCCAGTTCCTTCGTTCGATGATCTTTGGCATCCATAGATTTGCACGGAAATTTTTAAAGGTGTGAGTGTTGGACAAGAACTCACCCCCAATTCCAACCTGTTCAATGGCATCGAGCGCCAGAGTGGACTCATCCACTACCACCTCTCTGGTCAGACGTTCAATGGCACCGATACACTCGTTGCAAAAAACGAGATCAGGAAAATCCACAACCAGATCCATATCGAGCTGCATACTGTCCATGAGATCAGCGCCGTAGGCCGTGACTGAACCGATCATGCCTGTCTCAAAACCAGCCTGGGCATCGAGGACCTTTGTGTCCCTCAGCATGGAAGGCATACGGATGGGCAAATCATAACTCCTGCCCATCTGACCCATGGCAACTTTTAAAATACCAAACTCAGGGGAAGACATAGATATGTCACCACTTGCCATATTGGAGCTCCTGGCAAACGAGGTATAAACCAGAGGTGCACCCGGATTGACCAATTGGGTCAGGGCTATCACCGCCAGAATCTCAGCATTGGTCTGGGCTATACAACCGGCTAAGGTTACAGGAGAGGTTACCCCCATGATGGGCCCGGAACTGAGCATCATGGGAATTTTTAGTTTGGCCATTTCAATGGCGGCATCTAAAGATTCAAGATCGTGGCTCAAAGGAGGAAGAGTAAGCATCCAACCCGAAATAGGGGGGCGTTCCAGAACCTTCTCTTCGCTGCAGTCCATTGCCAGGGCGCACATCTTGACGGCATCACGCACACATTGTTTACCTAACATGCCTCCGGTAATGTGCTTGCTGGTGTTTTTTATAGTGGTGGCCCAGGTATACCAGTCGTTGTAGGCTCCGGGGACATCCTGGGGAGTAACGAGTCCCCCATTGACACTTATGCCGGGAAGTTGATCGGCAATAGAGGTCAGGTTTGCGAGGTCTTCATCTGTGGCTAGTCTCTTTTCGCCGGTAAAGGGGTCGATCACATTCACGGCCATGGTCATACAGGCGAGCCTCGGGGTGTGCTCTTTAAAACTGATATCATGTTCTTCGCTGCGTCCATAGAGAACCAGCTCGTCACGTTTGGGAACTGTTTCAAGAGCTTTATCCACCAGATCTGCCGGTATTTTGACAACATCGTCTTCCACAGTGGCACCTGCAGCTGCAAACAGTTCCAGTGCCTCAGGGTGAGGAAACCTTATTCCTATGTTTGCCAGGATATTCAGGGAACTTTTGTGTATTACCTCTATTTCCGGATCGGAAAGATATTTCAGAGTAGGTTTCAATTGCTTCCTCCTTTTTTTATGTTGCCGGAGCGTTATTCCAGCAGAAAAATTCGATTAACTTCAGACCGACTATGCAGGATACTGTTTATATCCTCCCACCTTAAGTGAGGTTGTTTTCCTTTAGCGCTTTCCTGACTATTTCCGGAGTCACAGGGAGTTGGTAAAATCGGATTCCGACTGCGTCATGGATAGCATTTAATACTGCGGCTGCCACTGGGTTTATGGCCGGCTCGCCAATACCTTTGGCTCCAAAGGGGCCATTTGGATCATTGGTTTCTACAAAGCCTGTATGGATGGGAGGCAGGTCCTTGGCACCTGGAATACGGTAATCCAAAAAGTTGGAATTCAGGAGCTGGCCCTGGTCGTTGTAGTACATGTCTTCCATAAGTGCCCAGCCAATACCTTGTGCAACGCCACCTTCCAGCTGACCTTCTAAAAGTACCGGGTTGATCACCTTGCCGACATCATGTACTGCCCAGTAGTTGACCACCTGTACATGACCTGTATCGGTATCAACTTCTACCTCCGCCA
>WTAT01000501.1 GCA_013139415.1 Desulforhopalus sp. | reverse complement strand
CCAGCAAATCCTTTGACCTGTTTTTCCGTCGTCGCCCAATCCGTATATATTCCACAGCTGCGACCTACCGCTACAGCGTAGTATTTTTTTTTCGCCATGCCATTTTCTCAGTGCCCCCTTGAGGGATGTTCTTTTCAATGCCCCTCAGGGTCAATCGCTTACCTGAGGGGTAATAAAAAAATAAGCCGGATCACCCTACGGGTAATCCGGCTTCTTAACCTGTCTCCACAACCTGAGGATATCAGCAGCCTTTAATGCCTCAGCCGCCAGATTTTTTGGCATCTTTTTTGGCCGGTGCCGTACCACCATCCTTATTTAAAGAACCTCCAATCGCATCACGGGAAACCTTTACGGAAACATCTTTAGCAATCTCAAGAGTTATAACCGTGTCTGCCACAGCAGTAATAACGCCGTGAAGGCCACCTTTGGTCACAACCTTATGGCCTTTTTTCAACTCGCCCAGAAAGGCCTTATGCTGTTTGGCCTGCTTCTGCTGCGGTCTGATCAGCAAAAAGTAAAAGACAACAAAAATAAGAACGAGCGGGATAAATGAGGCAAATCCACCAGCGCCACCAACGATACCTTCGCCGGCCGCATAAGCAACTCCTGTCATAATAAAACCTCCAAAAAAGTAACGGGGATATGCAAGAACATGTTCTTTGGAACACTTTTTACATATATAATCATAAAACTGAGAGCATGGTAATCATTGATGCTCGAGCTTGCTATAAAAATCTTTGCGAAATTGGGCGAATCTATCTCTTTCGATTGCCTGACGAACATCAGCCATCAAATGCAGGTAGTAATGCAAATTATGGATGGTATTAAGGTGATAACTGAGGATCTCCCGGGCCTGGAAAAGATGTCGCAGATAGGCTCTACTATAATTTCTGCAGGTATAGCAGGTACATTCTTCGTCAAGAGGTTTATGATCATCGCGAAACCTGGAATTCTTAATGGAAAGTTTCCCCTTTGAGGTAAAGAGCGTGCCGTTTCGCGCGTTTCTGGTAGGCATGACGCAGTCAAACATATCCACTCCGCGCCAGACGCCTTCCACAAGATCAGCCGGGGTTCCAACCCCCATCAGGTACACCGGATAGTCCTTGGGCAGACACGGGACCGTAGCCTCGGTCATATCGTGCATGAGATGTTTTTCTTCTCCAACACTTAAGCCCCCGATGGCATAGCCATCAAAACCGATATCAATCAAGGCAGCGGCATGATCCCTTCTTAATTCCGGATACATCCCCCCCTGCACAATACCGAAGAGGAGCTGTTCTCTTTTAGTATGCGCCTGTCGACATCTTTTTGCCCAGCGACTGGTCAGGTCAGTAGCCTTAATGGTTTCGTCTCTCGTTGCCGGAAAAGGAATACAGGTATCAAGATTCATCATGATATCCGAACCGAGTGACTGCTGAACATATATCGCATCCTCGGGGCTCAAAAAAAGTTTTGAGCCATCGAGATGCGACCTGAACGCCGCGCCCTCCTCAGTGATAGTGGCCAGCTCCTTCAGACTGAAAATCTGAAAACCACCACTATCAGTAAGAATAGAACCCTTCCAATTCATGAAATTATGGAGCCCACCGAAACTCTCTATCAGTTCATGGCCCGGGCGGATAAAGAGATGGTAGGTATTACCAAGGATAATCTGCGCATTCATTTCCTGTAGATTTTCCGGAGTCACCGCCTTGACGGTACCCTGGGTTCCCACCGGCATAAATACCGGAGTCTGAAAAACGCCCTGTCTGGTTCGCACCTCTCCCCTTCTTCCAGGACATTCTGATGAGCTGCAGTGGAGGGTAAATGGTGATATATTTTGCATTGTATTTGTAATTGTAATTAGTGCCTTACCCCTGAAAGCCTGTCATAAAAAACAAGAAATCTGGAGAGTGTTTTGAAATTAGGAACTTAAAGTAACCTCCAAGGCACTTATACCCCCTTGTGGGGTGTTAGTGACTTACTCCAGATTTCCTGTCATTCAGTTCAATACCCCCTCGAGGGGTGCTCTTTTCAGTACCCCCTTGAGGGGTGCTCTTTTCAGTACCCCATTGTGAGGTGCTCTTTTCAGTCCCCCCCTGAGGGGGATTAATGACTCAGAAATGGCTTCTTTTTTTACCCCTTAGGTGAGCGATAGGCTTCGAAGGGGTACTGGAAAAGATTGCATGTTGAGGTAATAGCATCCGCAACCAGAATTTGCAATACAGGAAGGTATACGACCTGTTGTCCCCACTAGATTCTTTGCAAACATCCAAGCCAAATGCCTATGCCAATACAGGGATTCTTTAATATCTTTACTTTTGCATGCATTTTTCTGCATACTACAAGAGGTAATCGAGAAGACACTATTTCAGTACACAGGACTTCAACCAACTCCAAACCCCAATTACAATGAAAACTGTTGTCATCATAGAAAATGAAGCTGTCGAACTGAAGGCCCTGGTGCAGCTTTTTGAACATTGGCAGAAAGGGATCAACATCCTGACAGCCAAGGAAAAACGAGCAGCTATCGGAATTATCTCACAGCATCAGGTTGACCTGGTCGTTTGCGACCTATCCCTGCTTAATGGCAGTAGCCTGGAAGACTTTTCTTTACTCACTCATACCTTTCCCTATATCCCCTGTATCGCCTTATCGAAGGAAAATGGGTTCATCCCGAATGAAGCCATACGACGGGGAGCCAGCCACTTTCTCGAAAAACCTGTGGATACCTCAAATCTCCTATTGCATGCCGGAAAATTGCTCGATTCTGCCACCAGCGGGACGGTCAAAGGTATCCCCATCCACAGCTTGCTTCAGATGCTCGAAACCGAGGAAAAAACCTGCACTCTCCAAGTAAACACCAAGGACGACAAAGGCCTCCTCTACATAAAAAACGGTGTGCTTATCGGTGCAGAAACAAAGAACTTCACCGGTGAATCGGCCGCCCACTTAATTCTGTCATGGCAGGAATCCGTCGTAAGGATACGATTTTTTAACGGCCAGCGCAAACGCCAGATAAACAAGCCGCTGATTTCCATAATCATGGAATCATTTCGTCTCAGCGGAGAAAGAGACAAACTACAAGCTCGACCATCTTCTAGGAAAAAACTTCAATTACCGTTGCAACACCTATCGACTCTGGGGAAACGTATTCCTCTGGAGATCGGTTCCCGAGTCGAACTCGAATTCCCCCACCTGGACTCCGTGTTTGAAAGTGTTATGGTCGGCATGCTGCAGGAGCACTACTTGATTGTCAGCAACCCCCAGCCATTTTCCGATCTGGAGGAGCTGGTCGGAGGAGAACAGAGGATTGTCATTAAATACATACATAGAGGACGGATTTGGAAATTCAAAGCACAACTCCTCAAAGCCGTCGATTCACCCTCCCAGTTGCTCTTTTTCGAATACCCCGGGGTGATCCACTATCATGAACTGCGACAAGCAAAAAGGTCTTCAATTTTCATTCCCTGCACCTTCCATTTAAATGAAGAACCTGAGCTATATGGAACTCTTGTCAACTTGAGCACGAAGGGAACTCTCTGTCAGATCAAACATAAAAACGATACTCCTTTGCCACAGATTGATATGAACACCTCAGTTCTGCTCCGCTGTCTGCTACCGGGCATCAAAGAAGAGCAGCAGATAAACGGCAGGGTCAGAAACATGCAAATTGATCCTGCCGAAACCCGCATTGGTATTGAATTTGTGAACCTCCAGCCGCACCTTGCGGATACAATCGGACAATATCTTTATTCAATTGAGAGCCTTGGAAATTAGTGACTTAGAAAGTGTTTTCTTGGCTTTTTCAAGAAAACACTTTCGTGAAGGAACTAATTTACCTTCATACAACCAAATTTCTAACCCCGACGAGCAGGATTCTTTATAATGCCCCTTGAGGTTTTTCCAAGGTACAAAGAAATTTTGTCTATACAAACCCCGAAGATATTGCCAATCCCCGGATTTCCTGTTCCCTTTCAGCAATATCATCTGCCAGCCGAAATTGGTTGACGGCTCGCAGGAGGTTGTCACCATTTTGCTGTACCTTGAAATAGAGGTTGCCGCGAAGGTGATCAGTAAAAAAACGTACCCCCAGCTCAAAACAAATAAGCAGCACCCCATCAAAGATGTAGGCACGCTGTTCCTGTGAAAGCATCTTCTCCGGCCCGGAAAAATAACCATCAAGCAGTGCCTGGCAGAAGTTCATATCAAAAGTGATTGGCGGAACAGCCACTCCTGTCTCCCCCAACCTGTTACAACAGGAACGTAGGCAATCCCCCAAATCATAGTGCACCAGTCCCATGGCCACGGTATCAAGATCTAGCAAACCAATGACTTCCCCCTGATCACTAAAGAGGAAATTGTCTACCTTAGGATCACCGTGGATCGGCTGGAGAGTGAGAATACCGGCATGTTTGGCCTTTTCCAAAGTTGCCGCCTTCTGCCTGTAACGGTCGATAGCTGCCAAACAAAAACGAAATTCTTCACCCACGACCGTCTCTATGCCTTGGTTTTCTCGGTCATACTCTTCAAGATAACTGGGCAGGTTATGAAACCCCGGTAGCGGGTCAAGAATTTCCTTCGCGTCAAGATCACCGACAAGCAGGTGAAAAGTGGCCAGTGCTCTGCCTACTCGGCGAGCCTGATCAGGGCCGGCCAGCACCTGACAACTCTTATGCGGAAGATAACTCTGCCCGCGCCAGAAGGATCCTTTATTATCGCAGTAAAAAAGGAGGTTTTCCAGGGTCAATTCCGGAACAGCAAGCTGCAATTGGTGTCCAACCTCTCCCCGTTTCTTGCTCAGATGATTGGTGATTTTATGAAAATTTTCGATGACCCGAAGCGGTTCAGGAAAGACATCGCTATTGATCCTTTGCAGAACAAAAGAGTGAGTGGCAGATCGTACCAGATAGGTATCGTTAATATTGCCAAGGCCTAGAGGCCTGACAGTACAGATTGTTGGATCCTTGCAGAATGCTTCAAGTACGTCGTGTTGCACGACCTCATCTGCCATCGAAGCTCCTCTTTATCATCTCCAGGCGGGCAAAGCATGCCGCGCCAATGAGTGCAGCATCTTTTCTCAATATCAGATAGACAGGAATATCCTGCATAAAACCGGACATCTGTCCCTTGGCCCTGAAACTTTTCAGGAAGCCGTCGAAACTGACATGCCCCAGCAACCTCGGCAGAATACCTCCACCAAGATACATTCCTCCCCTGGCGTAGAGTTTAAGCGCAAGATTTCCCGCTTCACTGCCAAGAATCGACAAAAAAAGTTCAATCACCCGT
This sequence comes from Desulforhopalus sp., assembly GCA_013139415.1. GTDB lineage: Bacteria > Desulfobacterota > Desulfobulbia > Desulfobulbales > Desulfocapsaceae > Desulforhopalus_A. The sequence continues at coordinate 12,108 of WTAT01000501.1, read as the reverse complement.
CTGCAAAGGGGACAGGGGGTATCGCCTTTTGCACTCATTGTGCCCGTCCCACCGCCCACTATGACTGGAATCCTGTCTTTTGTTTTGTTTAATGCCTCAACTATCCAGGCAGATTCCGGAATTAGATGATATTCTTTGCAGAAATCATACAGGTTAGCAAGTCCCGGCCCGGCGATCAGCATTTCATAGCTGACCGGTTGCCTCTTTTTTTGCATCCAACTCAGTAGGGCGAGTTGTTCTTCATCAACCGGGGCAAAATCGGTGTGACCACCTTCCGAGCCACGAACGAACACTTGTTCATCAAACTCAACAAAAAACCCCTCACCAAGACCGGTTCCTGGCGCAACAACACCACGAACCTCCCCTCCCTGGTCGCAACCCGCCTGTATTTGTAAAAGATCTGCAGCCTTAAGCATGCCCAAAGAACTGCATACTGCCGTCAGGTCATTAATGAGCAGCGCCCGTTGAAAACCGAATCTTTTTTCCAACAATCGGCAGTCAACATCCCACGGCAGGTTGGTCAGTTTAGCCTTGCCTCCACCAACCACCCCGGCAACAGCAAGACAGGCAACCTGTGGTACCTGATCGAATTCCGCTAGAAAATGTTCTATAATTTCTTCAATACCGGTGAATTCAGCATTGGTATATCTCTTTTGCAAGAGCGACGTACCGTCCGAACCAGTCAGTTGATAAATCGCCAACTCACTCTTAGTACCTCCAATATCAGCAGCAAAGAGAGTTACCATTATCCCACCTATATTTAAACCACAGCAAAGAAACTATTCAACCGGTTGCTACAAGAGTGCATCGCGCTGGGGATATGAGAATAAGCTTCCCCGTTCCGAGACAGCAACGAGTGGAGCCGGATATAGGATAATCAGTGGAAAAACAGCTTCATACATCGATCGATTGAATATCCCAGGCCTCGGTCCGACTGCTGTTGTCCGGGTTCTTGACAATGTTGAATTCAAAAATATTCGAGGAATCGAGAAACAGTGGATCATTGACATCCGGGGCTTTAGAGCAATGAAAAAAGACAGACTGAGGAAGCAGGCCCTCTGGAGCAAGGCGATAATAGCGCATGAAACCAAAGCCACGATCTGGATTATAGTTGATCGGGATACCGCGCTGTCTATTCTGACCGTTCTTGTTTGTGATCGGCAAAAGCCCGGGAATAAGAAAACCTGAAAGGAAATTGTCCGCCGCTTCTTTTAATTCATTACTCACATGATTAAAACCGATCACCTCCACCCTGCACCCCATATTCTGCAGTGCAAGAACCAGGCGAATAAAGTCGCCATCCCCGGTCAGCAGGATGATACGATCCAGATTTCTCGCCTGCAGGAGGGCATCAATGGCCAGATCCATATCAGCATTGGCCTTAGTGGTTAAAATGCCTTCATCATCGACAAAATGTTTGACATATTTTTTGATAACTTTAAAACCACACTGACGGATCACCCCATGGTAGCGATAAAGTTTTTGTCGATATTCAGGATCATCCTTGGTCCGTTCCCGATCTTCGGCCAGGTAGGAATTTGCTCTTAGGAGCGTAGAATTCCCTACGCCCGCCAGCTCAGCAAGCACATCATAGCGCATGCCGTAACCGCCACACATTCTTATATTTTCTGCGTCTACATAGATTCCGGCCTTCAGCATATCTTCACTTGTATCTTTGAATTATCGTGAAAAATCAGTCTATTCCCACTCGATAGTCGCCGGAGGTTTTGAGGAGATATCATAAACTACTCTGTTTACTCCACGAACCTCATTTATGATGCGACTGGAGATCTCACCCAGGAGTTCATAGGGCAACTTGCTCCAGTCGGCAGTCATGGCATCCCGTGAGTCAACCGCACGCATAGCTATGACATGTTCATACGTTCGGCCATCCCCCATAACACCAACTGTCTGTATAGGCAGGAGTACCGCAAAAGATTGCCATACTTTTCTGTACCACCCGGCCTTGCGCATTTCTTCGAGCACGATGACATCCGCCTGACGCAGGATACGCAATCGCTCAGCGGTCACTTCTCCCATGATCCTGATGCCAAGTCCCGGTCCCGGAAAAGGCTGCCGATAAATCGCCTCTTCCGGCAAACCAAGCTCCAGACCGAGTTCGCGTACTTCATCCTTAAACAACTCACGCACAGGTTCGATGAGATCGAGCTGCATAATCTCCGGTAGGCCGCCAACATTGTGATGGGACTTGATTGGTGCTTCACCACGAAAACTGACAGATTCAATCACGTCAGGGTACAAGGTCCCCTGAGCAAGGTACTTTACCTGGCCAATTTTCTTCGCCTCTTCCTCAAAGATTTTAATAAAACCAAGGCCGATGCGTTTGCGTTTAATCTCTGGATCCTCAATCCCCTCAAGCTCTCCAAGAAAATAATCGACGGCATCTATATCTATGACGTTTAGCTTACTCTTTTCTTTGAAAAATCTTAGGATGGATCCGGTTTCACCGGTGCGCATCAGACCATTATTGACATAAATACAGGTGAGTTGATCGCCGATGGCTTTATGGATGATAGCGGCAACGACGGAACTGTCGACACCACCAGAGAGGGCACAGATAACGTTATCGCTGCCGACTTTCTCCCGAATGGCCTGTACATTCTGCTCGATAAAGGAATGCATCGTCCACTCCGGTCTGCAATTGCAAATCCCAAAAATGAAGTTTCTCAGCACGTCGGTACCGATCAGGGTATGAGCAACTTCCGGATGAAACTGTACGGCAAAAAATGGCTGTTCCTTATGCCGCAGGGCCGCAAAGGGTGAATTATCACTAACAGCGGTAGCTTCAAAACCCTCGGGAATCACCTCAACCCGGTCCCCATGGCTCATCCATACCTGATGCTTCATGCCATTCATTTCGAGTCCGGCAAAAAGCCCTGCTGTATATTTTACAGTCAGTTCCGCTTTACCAAATTCACGTTTGTCGGCAGTTTCCACCTTGCCGCCCATCTGTTGAAGCATGAGTTGGGCACCATAACAGATTCCGAGAACAGGAACGCCAAGATCAAACACTCCAACATCGGAGTGAGGTGCATCACTGTCATAAACGGAACAGGGTCCTCCTGACAGGACAATACCGGATGGTTTTAACTTTTTGAGCTTATCAAGGGAAATGGAGAAAGGATGAATTTCACTGTATACTTTCTGCTCTCTGATTCTTCTGGCAATCAGTTGGGTGGTTTGAGACCCAAAATCAAGGATGATTATTTTTTCGCTATGAATATCCATGGATTATCTCGTCTTCTCCTCAATTATCTTATTAACCGGCCTAACACCCGCAAATCATCAATCCTGATGGCGGATAAATCAATGCCCAGGAGCTTGTTCGAGAATAGGCCTCTTGTTCAAAATCGAGAAATTTTAGAAAAATAAGCACAGCCATATGAGTGATATTGCGAGCATTATTTTTTAGGAATTCCGAAGAGTTTGAGCAGGTAAGCGTAGACTCCGAAAGGGCATTCTCGGGAAGGCTCCTGGAATTACGCAGTCCTATAGTTCGGTGCTTCCTTGGTAATTATGACATCATGAACATGGGATTCTCTGAGACCTGCTGCTGAGATACGGACAAATTTTGCTTTCTGCTGCAGTTCCGGGATAGTCCCAGCTCCAACGTAGCCCATTCCAGACCGCAAGCCACCAATCATTTGGAATATTACTGTTGACAGCGGCCCCCGATAAGGCACCTTTCCTTCTATCCCTTCCGGCACAAGTTTTGAAGCAGAGGTAACATCGGACTGAAAATAACGGTCAGCTGAGCCCTCGCTCTGCCCCATTGCGCCAAGTGACCCCATCCCCCTATATCCTTTGTAGGTTCTGCCCTGATAAAGGAAAGTATCACCCGGAGTTTCATCGGTACCGGCAAAAAGACTGCCGAGCATTACCGTACTGGCGCCAGCACCGATAGCTTTGGCCAAATCACCGGAATATTTGATACCGCCGTCGGCGATGATTGGAATATTGTATTTATTGGCAACCTTTACACAATTCTGTAAAGCAGTCATCTGCGGCACTCCAACACCGGCGACAACACGGGTGGTGCAAATCGATCCTGGACCAATACCGACTTTCACCGCATTTGCTCCAGCTTTTATCAGGTCTTCCGTCCCCTCTCCCGTGGCGACATTTCCGGCAATAACAGAGAATTCGGGAAAGGCAGCCTTAACTCTTGTAACAGCCTGCAGCACCCCTTTTGAATGGCCATGTGCGGAATCAACCACCACCACGTCAACCCCTGCCTTTATAAGCATCTCCGCCTGGCTCTCAATGTTATCCCCAACACCAAGGGCTGCTCCAACCAAGAGACGTCCAAATTCATCTTTAGCAGCCAGCGGATATTTTTTTATTTTTTCCAGATCTTTGATGGTGATTAACCCTTTTAAACCACCCTTATCATCAACCACCAGCAGTTTTTCAATCCGATGTTCATGCAACAAGGCCTTTGAGTGTTCAAGATCGATTCCAACCTTGGCAGTCACCAGGTTTTTGGAAGTCATGACATCAGCAACCCTTAAACCGTCATCGGAAACAAAACGAAGGTCACGGTTGGTAACGATCCCCACCAGTTTCCCTTCGTGCAGCACAGGCAACCCGGATATCTTATAAGCGCTCATGATCTCCTGAACTTCTGCCACTGACTGATGCTGGGTAACGGTAATCGGATCAATGATCATCCCTGATTCCGATTTTTTCACCCGTTCTACCTCAGTTGCCTGTTGCTCAATAGTCATGTTCTTGTGAATAATACCAATGCCACCCTCACGAGCCATAGCTATGGCAGTCCGGTGCTCAGTGACGGTATCCATGGCCGAACTCGCCAGGGGGGTGTTCAAAGAGATAGTATCGGTGAGCCGGGTTTCCAGATTTACTTCGTTAGGAAGAACCTCGGATGCGGAAGGCACGAGAAGTAAATCATCAAATGTAAGTGCGGTTTCTACATGATCTGGTAACATGTCCCCTCCTTGTCAGGGAGTGAAGCATAAAAGGCTGTCGGTTGTCCTTTTGTCCTCTTTAGTACCCCAGATAGATTTTCCTGCACGATCAGGGCAGAAAAGTATTTCGTGAAGGTACTTATACCCCTCAGGGGGACACCGAAACAAGTCCCGTTTATCGGGATTAGAGGCAACATACTTGTTTCGTTGGAAAGGACACCTCGGCCGCCTTTCATAATTCACATTATGCTTTATTTTTTAAAGTATCATAGTAAAGCATCTTTATAAAAAATCTCATTTTTTTATGATGCCTGATTTTATAGTGCAAAATTTCAATGAAGAGAATATGAATGGTCCGCCATTCGAGAACTAAGGAAAAATCAATACTATGCTGCTTGAAATTAACCCTTCAAACCCTCAACTTCGACTCATTGAACAGGTTGTCAAATCACTCAAAAACGGTGTGATAGTCTGTTATCCTACAGAAACCGGTTACGGTATTGGCTGTGACCTTTTCAATCAGAAAGCCATCAAACAACTCGTACAATTGAAAAAAAGGCCTAAACATAAGCCTTTTTCTTTCATGTGCTCAGACCTGACCGATATCAGCCAATATGCCCATGTCTCAAATACAGCCTACCGGCTTCTGAAAAAGAACCTGCCCGGACCCTATACCTTCGTCCTGCCGGGAACAAAACTCGTCCCCAAGATTATGGCCACAAAACAGAAAACAGTCGGTATAAGGGTACCAAGTCACCCTATCTGCCGACTCCTTCTCAAGACCCTGGGCAACCCTATCGTCAACACCAGTGTCCAGCTTGAAGAAGAAGAGACCAAACTGGCTGAACCATTCGAAATTGAGCAGTATCTTGGTAAGAGAATAGAACTCATCGTTGATGGCGGGCCAATCTACCCTGATCCCTCTTCCGTTATCGAGCTAACAAGCGATTACCCAGAGATTCTCCGGGTCGGCAAAGGCGACGTCAATCCTTTTCGCTGATCAGTGCCTCTTTCAGAGACTTACTCATGGTAAAATGCAGGGTCTTCCGATCCGGAATTTCCATAATTTTACCTGTCCGGGGATTCTTGGTTGAACGGGGTTTTCTCGCCCTCACCGAAAAACTGCCAAATCCACGTAATTCTATACGCCTCTCATCCACCAGAGCAGTTGCCATTGTCTCCAGCATAATATCAACCGCCAGGCTGACATCCTGTTTTTGCATGGAAAGTTCACCGCTAACCTTATCTACTAAATCTTTTTTCAGCATACCTAATAACGTATAATCAATGTGTTACCAAGAACGACCTGACGGGTCTGTCCTCATAAAAATATAAAAAAAGGTTGTCTGCCGGAGATCCGGCAAGACAACCTTTCAGCTGCATTTCAAGCGCCTAATAAGACTGGTTCCTAAGGCTGGTTCCTACTCGTTGTCAGCAGAATCAGTTCCTTCCGCAGCCGCCTTCAACAAATCACCAAAGGTTGATGGTGCAGTTTCGGCAGCAACCTTTTCAGCTTTCTTAAATTTTTCTACTGCAACCTCTTCATCATCACCCTCAAGAGTTTTAACGGAAAGGCCAATCTTACGATCTTTAGCAGAAACATTAATAACAATTGCTTTCAAGGTATCTCCGACCTGATACATACCAACCGGAGTTTTCACCTTGTCTTTGCTCAATTCGGAGACATGAACAAGGCCTTCGATGCCCTCTTCAAGTTTCACGAAAACACCGAAATCGGTAACGTTGGTGATCTCACCTTCCACAACAGTTCCTGATGGGTAGTTGTTGTAGGCAGCCTGCCATGGATCTGGTACGAGCTGTTTGATACCCAAAGAAAATCTTTCATTCTCTTTATCGATCTTCAGGACTACTGCCTGGATCGTTTCACCTTTGGCGTACTTCTCGGATGGATGCTTAATCCGCTCGGTCCAGGAGAGATCAGATACATGGATCAGACCGTCAATGCCCTCTTCGATCCCAATGAATACGCCGAAGTCAGTAATGTTTTTAATTTTACCTTCAATAACGGAGCCGACCGGATAATTGTCAGTGACCAGATCCCATGGATTCGGTTGGAGCTGCTTCATACCAAGAGAGATACGCTTGGTCTCGGTCTCGATATTCAGCACCATGATTTCGACCTCATCACTCACCGAAACCATCTTAGATGGGTGACGTGGCTTCTTCGACCAGGTCATTTCTGAAACATGGATCAAACCTTCAACACCTTCTTCCAACTCTACAAAAACACCGTAATCGGTGATGGACACGACCTTACCTTTGGTCGTCTCGTTCACCGGATACCTGTCGGTAACGGTAGCCCATGGATCATCACGAAGTTGTTTCACACCAAGGGACACGCGATCATGTTCCCTGTCGTACTTAAGGACTTTAACCTCCAGCTCTTCACCAACTTTGTAAAGTTTCGCCGGGTGGGACACACGTCCCCAGGAAAGATCGGTGATATGACAGAGACCGTCCATACCGCCCATATCGATAAAGAGACCGTAGTCGGTAATATTGGTAATGGCACCCTTAATGATCTGACCTTCCTCAAGCTTGGAGCGCATTTCCTCACGGAGCTTGTTGCGTTCCTCTTCAAGAATAGCCCGACGAGAAATAACAACGTTGTTTCTCTTCTTGTTGAATTTCAGAATCTTAAATTCCATTGATGAACCGATTAAGGCATCAAGATCCTTGACCGGACGAAGATCGATCTGGGAATATGGCAGGAATGCAGGAACGCCGATATCGACGGACATACCACCTTTCACACGACTTTCGATTCCACCGGAAATTGTTTCGTCAGCTTCCTGGATTTCAGCGATTTTCTCCCATACCTTTATCGCAATAGCCTTTTCTCTCGACAGGAGGAGTCCACCTTCCTCCTTACGCCGTTCTACGAACACCTCGAATACGTCACCAACTTTGAGTTCTTCACCATCTTCCAGGCGGAATTCCGATTTGGCAATATAGCTTTCCGCTTTATCACCAACATCCACAAGGAGGTAATCATCCACTGTGCCGATAATGGTGCCCATGGCCACATCGCCGACCGCGACTACCTTGTTGTTTTCTGGCATTTCGAAGAGATCTGCGAAACTCATCTCTTCACTGCTGTCCTGGGTTGATTGATTAAGTTGTTCTGTCATGGATTTTACTCTTCCTGTAGACCAGAGGCCAAATGGTAAAGGTTATTTTACTCCCACACAAAACCCCTGTAGAAGTAAAAAGAAAATAGGCTACTCCACAAGAGGGGAGCGACCTTCGCATACATGAACCTTCCAATATAGCAATTTTTCAACGACAAGACAACAACTTCTTACAGATTTGGATTTTTTTCTTTATTTCTTTGGGACTCGCTCAAAGTTCCCCAGAATCATTTTATGAATTCAAAAAGAATTTCTGATATGCCGATTTCTTTTCAAACCCTCTTGGGCCGATTATTGTTGGGCCGATTATTCTTTTTATTTCTTGGTTTCCTCCTGGCCTTGGGGCGCTGCTTGTTACCGCTGGGTGCCATTTTCTTTTCCTGGCCCTTGGGAGGAGTTGTCAAAAGTGTCTCTTCCGGCAGTACACAATCAAACTTTCTATCGATGAACTCCTCAATAGCCGGCAGATAAAACGACCCTTCCTCGCAGGCAAAGCTCACCGCTTTTCCGTTCGCACCCGCCCTTCCGGTCCGGCCTATCCGATGGACATAATCTTCCGGTTCATACGGCAAAGTATAGTTGACGACAAAGGTAATTCCATCAATATGGATGCCACGCCCAGCGACATCAGTCGCCACGAGAACTTTTACCTTGCCGGACCTGAAGTTCTCTAATCTGGTCATCCGTTTATTCTGGTCAACATCTCCTGACAACAGTACACAATCTATGTTATTTCGCTGCAGACGGTTGGACAATCGCTTAGTTTCATTCTTCATATTGGCAAAAACGATAATTCGGTCATCTGGATTCTGCTTGATGAGATTGTAGAGAACGGCATATTTTTCTTCCGCCGTTACGAGATAAACGAATTGCTCGACCGTATCCACAGCAACCTGATCCGACTCCGCCTCAACCACTTTCGGCTGCACACTCCACTGAGAGGCGAGGCGTTGAACATCCTCTGAGACTGTAGCGGAAAAAAGCATAGTCTGCCGGTCGTTTTTTGATGGCAGCCGACCGATAATTCTTCGAACATCGGGAATAAACCCCATATCAAGCATTCGGTCCGCCTCATCTAATACCAGAATTTTGCAGCTACTCAGATCGACGACCCGTTTATTCATAAAATCGATGAGACGACCGGGAGTGGCGACCAACAGATCACACTGCTTATTCTGCAGATAGTCCATCTGTTTCTGGTAGTCCACTCCTCCGTAGACTGCTCGTACCGAAAGATTGCAGTATTTGGCGAAGGCACTTCCCTCTTTTGATATTTGCATTGCCAGCTCACGGGTGGGCGCCAGAACCAAAGCCCGAACATTTCCTTTCCCTGATTTCTTTGCAGCCAACAATCTCGAAAAAATTGCGATCAGGAAGACGGCGGTTTTACCGGTACCAGTATTGGCTTTTCCCACAAGATCTTTACCGGCCAAAACATCTAACAGTGACTTTTCCTGAATGGGGGTGCAGTACTGGAATTTTTGATCAGCTATAGCCCGCATTACCTTTAATGGAATAGCGTAGTCGTGAAAACGACTTTTCCCTTCTACTGGAGTGACCGGAAATGCATCCAGGCTCCACGCTGGTTTCCGTTTGGGTTTTGCCGGGCCTCGATATTTACCCTTTTGCACACCCGACACAGAACTTTCGTCAGGCCGAACTTCTCCCCCGCTCCTTTCGGCTGGCTTCACTACAGGAACCTTGGTTGTTGAAGGTTCAGAATTAGCAGGATTTGGAGCTGAACGACCAAGCAATTTGCCATACCGATGTTTTCCGGCCTGGGCGATTCTTCTTATTCTTTTCCCTACGGAAAGGACAATTTTTTTCATTATAGACTCAGTATGTAACCTAAAAGTGGCTCCGGCCCAGTTGGTTAAGGAAATCGTGCCAGACTTGTCCGACACATAAAGACGGAGATGACATTCTACCGTGACAGGTAAAAAACGACAGGTTGCAACGTACCGCAACCATCAAGAGAAGTGGCGTTAGCGAACGAAACAAGGAGGGAGTTACGTTCGGACAAATTTAATCACAGCTCATTGCGAGCTAATTTACTCTATTTCCCGACGACGTGCAACTCCTCCATCAGCGGTCCAAACAATGTCTCGAATTCAGGAATGGCCTTTTTCAGCACAGTTCCGATGAACGGTACGTCGGCGTTATTGACAACAAGATTTACCGAATTGGCCAGGGCCTGGAGATCATAGAGGGTTTCAAACTGTTCGCCTATCAAAACATAGAAAATATAACGGCGGCGCGACATGTTCATCATCCGCATGAACTGGTGAAATTTCCCGGACTTGATGCCTCCCGGCTCAAAGCTGCTATGCAAAAAAACGGCCGCATAATTAACAAACCGCATCTTATCGATGGCCTCTTCCGGCGTAGGAGCCTGTTCAACGCGATAGCCGAATTCCATGGCAGCCTTCACCACAATATCAAGGTTCTCCGTCACTGGCATGAGTACCAGTGCTTCAGGTATATCTTCAACGACTTCTTTTTCTTCAAAAGTACCATCCTTCAACCACTCAGTACTCGGAGGAGCCGGTGGCCTAACCTTTGCCCCCGATGCCGATCCATCTGATCCGGAGGGACCGGGTCTATGGCCAGAAGTCGCAAGTTTCATGCCGTTACAATCGAGGCCGAACGGGACAGCGCAATGGACACACTTAACTTTGACCTTTCGGTCAGGCCCCAGTTGTCGAACGCTTTCTCGAATTTTATCACTCAACTTCAGCTGTTTACCACAATGCGGACAATCTACTATCATAGTTTCCTCATAACCCTTCACTCATCTCACTTCCGGCAGTACCCTAAATCACCTGCCATAAAAACCCAATTCGTCCTCTTTTTCCTTCTCCATGGCCAAATCAGTCAAACTGGTTGTCGCTTCTCCCCGTTCGGCCTTAATACGGTCGAGCCCACGGTTCAATTCGGCCCGGTGAGAACAGTATGTTATGGCATTCTTCTCAGTTATCATCCCCCGGCTGTAAAGCTCAAGAATATGCTGATCAAAGGTCCGCATATCGAGGGCCGAACCTTCACTGATAATATTGTAAAAGGTTTTATCTTCCGTCTCTCCATTAATAATGAGATCTTTAACCCGTAAACTGGTTCGCAGGATCTCCATGGCTGCCACCCGACCGCCGCCTACCCGTGGCAACAATCGCTGGCTGACTATCCAGCGAATAGTATCGACCAGCCTGTTACGAATCTGCGGTTGTTCATCCTGCTCGAACATTCCTAAAATACGATTAATTGTCTGTCCGGCGTCAATCGTATGTAAAGTCGACAGTACCAGATGTCCTGTTTCAGCGGCAGTCAGACCAATTTCCATGGTATCACGGTCGCGCATCTCACCCACCAGGATGACCTTGGGCGCCTGACGGAGTGCTGCACGCATCCCCACCGCAAAACTGCTGAAATCGTTTCCTAACTCACGCTGATTAAAGGTTGCTTTAAGCTGTTCATGGACATATTCAATGGGATCTTCCAAGGTCACCACATGTACTGCTCGCTCCTGGTTTATCCGGTTCAACAAGGCCGCAAGCGATGTCGTTTTACCCGTTCCAGTGGCCCCGGTAAAAAGAATAAGCCCATTCAAATCGGCCGCCATCTTACCAAACGCTTCTGGAAACTGCATGCCCTCGATAGAAGGTACCTCGGTCTCAAGTTTTCTTAAAATAGTAGTGAAATAGCCTTTTTGAGTAAAAACATTTACCCTGAACCTGGCCTTATCGGAAAGAGAATAAGAAAGGTCGCATGATCCGTTTTCAACAAGATCTTTTAAGAGTCTACGATTATTACCGATGAGATTCAGCGCAAAGGCTTCGGTCTGAAAGGGTGTCAGTTCTGTTACCGGTGGTAGGACATCAACTGGCACAAGTACCCCGGAAGACTCTACCTGCAATGATTTCCCGACGGTTATATTGAGATCGGAAACGTTGCCGTGTGCCTCCAACATTGCCGCTATCCAGTAATCTATTTCCGTCTTTTTCATCACCTTC
>WTAT01000111.1 GCA_013139415.1 Desulforhopalus sp. | reverse complement strand
ACAACCAGACAGCCCGCAATGATCCGTCCGGCTAAACGAGAAGATCTAGAACCTATGTTGCTGCTTCTGCAGCAACTCTTTGGCATTGAAGCGGACTTTTGTTTTGATGCCGAACGTCAGAGGAAAGGACTGGAACTCCTGCTTGATTCTCCAAGTTCTGCAATCATGGTTGCAAAAAAACAAGATTCAGTAATTGCTATGGGTACAGCCCAACTTGTTATTTCCACCGCTGAAGGGAGACCGTCCCTGTTGATTGAAGATGTAGTAGTAAAGCCATCCTGGCAAAAACAGGGTATCGGCTCGCAGCTGCTGCAAACACTCGCAGACTGGGGCGCCGATAAAGGGGCCAAACGTATGCAACTTCTAGCCGATCGAACAAATGCTCCGGCTCTCGATTTTTACCATCGCGATGGTTGGCAACAAACGCAACTCATCTGCCTGCGAAAATTTCACAGTGAAAGGAACAGGACATGAACATTATACAGATTGACAACTGGCGTGACTACCGCCGGGACGGAGAGAAATTCCTGCATACAGCCACTGAAGCATACAATAAAAAGAAAAAGGCCTTCTCGACGGACACCCTCTACAATGTAACCTGCATTGCCATTGAGAAGCTGATCATGGCCTTCCTGATGAAAAATGGCGACCTTGCCGAAAATCATACAATGGCCGATCTCCTCAGGGCTTTGCAGCTCCACCTCGGCGATATCCCGGATTTGGCGGAGAAGCTTATGTATTTAGATACCTTTCAGGAGATATGTTCCCTCGATAATTTCACCATCCATACCCCAAGTGAGGAAGATGTCGTTAAAATGTTGGCCATCGGCGGGGATGTACGTGTAGTTCTTCATCCCTATCTTTATGAGAGAAGCACATCTACAATCCAATAGTTACAAAGTGTCGCAATAAAAATAACAGGCCTCAAAAAACCTCTTTCTCACTTTCATAAGGAGAATATCGTGACCAGCAACGAACCGATTCCGTTCAGACCACTTGGAATTCTAAAAACAATTTTGGAAACTATTGGTTGCGAAGTGACCCACTGCTACGAAGATCTGGTTTTCGTAGAACACAATGCCTTTTTGTTACGTATGGAAGCAAAAGGTGAAGAGGTCAGCCTGCTTTTCAATACTGAATCGGACGTCGATAAACGGGACGAAATAGAGGAACTGCTCAATAACGCGGGCAAAACACACAACCTTGTCATCTCCTGTTCGGGAACCTACCAAATGACTCCCAATGAAACAGACGTTACCATCAATATTGAATTTAAAGCTTGATGGTGTAGTGAAAAATCTCCAAACAGTATTGTAATCTGACCTCCTTCCGGATCACCAAATTTATATCGCCATCAGGCTGACACTTTGATGGTGATAACAGAATTTTCACCGCCAAAATCGTCCTTAACACGTTCCCGTACGGTGGGATCAGTAATTTGCTGTCCACCTTCAACGAAACAGCTGTACTGATACTCACCTTCGCCAAGGTTAAAAGTGCCTCGAAGGTCTCCCTACGTTCGCTATCTGGTGGTCACTTTAAGTTAAAAATTTCAATACACTCTCCAGATTTCTTGTTTTTTATACCCGTCAGGTAAGCGACAGACTCCGAGCTGACACTAACCAGCCCTCTCTCTCGTCACACGTATCAGACTGTTTTTTTACAATACAATTCCCACAGGATGAGCACACCGCCCCCTTTTTCCTATAAAGACTTTCTCACCATCTTTCACAAAATGTAAAGACTAACTCCTTGCAAAAATCATATCAAATGATTTAAATCCATTTTCAATAACTCTTCTAAATCTCTATGAAGCATAAAAAACACAACCGTATTCAGAAAGGAACACATCATGACAAAAGACTTTTCTCGCTATCCACATCAACATCCTGATCCAACCGGCCACTTCGGCGAATACGGAGGATCCTATATTCCGCCGGAACTGCAGGAGGAGATGGATAAAATTACCGATGCCTATCTTACCATAAGCAAAACACATCGATTTATTGAAGAACTCCGCTCCATCCGGAAACACTATCAGGGACGGCCAACCCCTGTGTACCACGCAGATCGCCTATCGAAAATGTGCGGAGGCAGCGAGATCTACCTTAAACGTGAAGATCTCAACCATACCGGCGCCCATAAACTCAACCATTGCATGGGAGAGGCCTTGCTGGCCAAATATATGGGCAAAAAGAAATTAATCGCAGAAACCGGTGCGGGACAGCATGGCGTTGCCCTGGCAACCGCTGCCGCCTACTTCGGACTTGAATGCGAAATTCATATGGGCGAAGTCGATATTATAAAAGAAGCGCCCAATGTTATCCGCATGAAGCTGCTTGGAGCCACAGTGATTCCGGTTTCTTTCGGACTCAAAACACTCAAAGAAGCTGTTGATTCTGCCTTTCAAGCCTACCTGAAGGACCCCATCAATTCGATCTACTGTATCGGTTCGGTGGTTGGTCCCCACCCCTTCCCCATGATGGTGCGGGATTTCCAAACCATTGTCGGCATCGAATCCCGAGAGCAATTTCTGGACATGACCGGCAACCTGCCAGATGTGGTATGCGCATGTGTGGGTGGTGGAAGTAATGCCATGGGAATTTTTGCAGGCTTCATCAACGATCCTGTTAAGCTGGTCGGCGTTGAACCCGGCGGACGCTCTCTTAACCTGGGTGACCACGCGGCTACTGCTGCCTTTGGAAAGCCCGGAATCATTCATGGTTTCAAATGCTACCTGCTTCAGGACGAGAATGGTGAACCAGCCCCGGTATATTCCATCGCCAGCGGGCTCGATTACCCCGGCGTAGGCCCAGAGCACTGCCTCCTAAAGGACGATGGACGTATCAGCTATGAAATTGCCGATGATGTAGAAACACTTGATGCGTTTTATACATTGGGCCGCATTGAAGGGATTATTCCGGCTCTTGAAAGTGCACATGCCGTGGCCTATTGCATGAAACTTGCCAAAGAGATGAAACATGGAAGTATTCTGATCAACCTTAGCGGACGAGGTGATAAGGATCTCAACTTCGTCACAGAAAACTATGGATTCAACATAGACGAAGCAAAAAAGAGCTTGTCATAAATGAGTCTGTTGATTTAGTGAGGTTTTCGTTTGAGATCAAGGCATATGAAAAAAATAACCGGAGGCATATAGTCGATATTCCGAGGATTATTTTTTTCATATAACGCGGAGGTCCGGCGAAAACACAGTAAATCAACGGGCTCATAAATGATCCTATGGAGGATCTCCCACCACCACTACTGTGGGAGATCGAAGGAAGAGCTCAAACTCCCCCAAAAGCAACACTCGATCAGGCTATAAGAATTTCTTTATGAACCTGGACAACCAAGTCCCCCTTTGACCCGGTTCCGCCTCCATTCCTGACAATACACACCCTTCGTTCTTTGGATTATTTTGGTCATACGCTCAAAATAATTCTTGCCAACTCCATCTTCCGTTAATACATTATAGACAAATACCCATAACCGGAGCGACTGATGCCGAGACCCAAAAAAATGCGGTTAGTAAGCGAATATCCTTTAATGTCCGGATATTTACCTGAAAACATGCAACCAACCGGCACTGTAGAATTATCTGTGGAAGGTATGGAAGCCATACGCCTGAGCGACTTCGAAGGATTGCCCCATGAGGCTGCTTCTGTGCAAATGGGGATATCGAGACAGACCTATGGCAGGATATTGGCTGAAGCTCGTAAAATTATTGCCGAAGCACTGGTTACTGGAAAAAGAATTCGTTTTGGTGGAGGTATGTATACATTGCATAACGGACATCGGCGGCGGCGTCATAGAGGTCGCCATTAAAACCCCCAAGTGATCGTCCAGGCAGACTTGCCTTTATCTCCCTGGAAACAGGACTGTAACTACACGGTCAAAAGGGGAAACTCAATTATCGGAGGAAGTATCATGCCACAAAGAGTCGACAGCGGACCGAATAGTAGTGGTCCCCAAAAAGACGAACAAGACAAAGAGAATGTTGAGAATACCACTCGAGGATACAATACCGGCCGGGGATTAGGCCAAGGTGGTGGCAAAGGTCGCCGGGACGGGAGCGGTGGAGGCCGTGGCCGTGGCGGCGGTGGTAAGGGTGGCCGGCGTAATCAAAGTTAGCAGACAACCAAGCTCATCACATAACGATGACGCAAAAAAAAGGCCAAAGGAATAACAGGAGGAAAAATCATGCCAGGATTTGACAAAAGCGGACCAACGGGTACCGGGGCAATGACCGGTGGGAGAAGGGGTTTTTGTGACGCAGCCGATAGAGCAATAGAAGAAAATGCTTATACTGAGCAATACATGGGTGGACGAGGATGCGGAAGAGGCCGGCTCCTTACTGGCAGATATGGCCGGGGTTTTGGTGGACAAGGTCGTGCAGTATCTGAGCGCATGCGAGCCACCTCACCGCCGGATGAGTTGGAATATCTTACACAAGAAGCCCAAAATTTAGAGAGAAACCTGCAAACGATAAAAAAACGAATTGACGATTTGCAGCAAAAATCAGAATAAGAGCGTTTGATTACAAACTTTTACATCAATGCGAAACAAAACGGTTGTTGCCATTACCTTACCAGGACCCTATCTGAGAACGTAATGGCACAACCGTGTACTGGATAGGCGTCAAAAACAGCAAAACAAATGCCTGCCAGACCACATCAGACTCTTACTTCAATATCAGTCATCTCCAAACCCACATAGCGTAACGAAAACCATGGTAACGTTACCTTGTCTAGCCCAGAGGTAATGTTTCCCCTCATAGCAACCGCCCTTCCCCACCACCTAAGCGACTAGAATACAAGAACATTAACAGACACCTTCAGATTTCAAGAGATTGGCATTAATCTTGATGGAAGGAGAATGATCATATGAAATCTTTAATAATTTATTCATCCAAATCAGGCAATATTAAAAAACTGGCGAAAGCTGTATATGCAAATTTCCCCGGTAAAAAATTCCTGGCTCCCATTGAAGAAAACGAAGAGAGCACAGAAAAAAACAATCTCACCCTTAGGAGGGGATAATGGCTACAACTTTTTCCGATATCGCGATCATATCCTGTGGCACAATGAGAATGGAACTTCAATATCTGCAGAAGGCTGAATTTCTGGATTCTCCGCAAATTTTTTATACCCTTCCAGGGCTCCATCAAAACGTGCAGGAGCTTGAACGGCAGTTGGTCAAACTGATCAGCAAGGCAAAAGAGAAATACAGTAAAATCATTGTCGTATACGGTGGTAAATTCTGTTATGTTAATATCGATCAGCCTATGCGACAGATGCAGGATATCATAGAGGAACAGGGGAAAGGAATCGTACGCATACAAGCAACCCATTGTATGGATATGCTGGCAAGTGAAGCCGAACTCGACGCAATTGCCAAAGAAATAGCTGGCGGGGAACCGGTCTGGTGGATGACACCTGGATGGGTCAAGTATCGCACTCAAGTCTTCGATGGCTGGGACCAGGGACGTGCCAATGAAAATTTTCCCAGGCATACTGGTGGGGCCATAGTCCTTGACGGCATAGGTTATCTTGATAGCTACATGGCGGAAAACCCAGAGAAATTCCTTGATTATGTCGACTGGATGGGAATAACGCTCACCCCTTATCCAATCTCCCTTGATCGTTTTAAAGGGTTACTGACAGAACAGGCAGAGGTGCTGCATTCCAGAAACGGCTAACCCGGTAAACGGGAAAATAAGCCGGGACTCAGTTCAGTACCCCCCTGAGGGGTGTTCTTTTCAATGCCCCTTGAGGGGTGTTATACTACTGCTCAAACCGCAGCGGAATATCCCATTTTTTCATATATTTCCAAATGGCGGTACGACTGACTCCAGCTCGCCGTCCAGCTTCCGCTTTATTCCAGCCACAGTCGGCCAGTAAATCAAGCAGACTTTCCTTAGTAAGTCCTATCTTCTTTGCTGGTTTGTCAGCGGTTTTGAGACTCATTGTCACCTGCCCCACACCTGCCTGACGAATTTCAATTGGCAAATCTTTGAGTTCGAGTCTATCGCTTTTGCACAGTACAAAAGCATGTTCAATGGCATTTTCCAACTCACGGACATTACCCGGCCAAGAGTGATCCATCAAAGTGCGCATGACCTCTCGAGAACTATCCACAACCTGTTTACCCGTTTTTTTATTCATACTACGAATAAAATGGCTTACCAACAGGGGAATATCTTCTTTGCGCTGCCTCAGGGGCGGAATGGTTATCGGGAACACCTTAAGCCGGTAATAGAGATCTTCCCGAAATCTGCCTTCCCTGACCAGGCTATAAATATCCTGATGAGTGGCAGTAATCACACGAATATCAATCTTTCGCCTCTTTGATTCACCTACCCGCTCAATCTCACGTTCCTGCAGCACTCTTAAGAGCTTGACCTGGATAAAAGAACTCAACTCACCAATCTCATCAAGAAAAAGAGTTCCGCCGGCAGTCTCTTCGAATCTGCCGATTCTATCACGAAGAGCACCTGTATAGGCACCTTTTGCGTGACCGAAAAGTTCACTTTCCAATAAGGATTCGGAGAGGGCACTACAATTTACCGTCACTAAAGGCTTATCCTTGCGCATGCTGTTAAAATGAATAGCACCGGCAACCAGTTCCTTGCCTGTGCCACTTTCACCCTGGATTAT
>WTAT01000062.1 GCA_013139415.1 Desulforhopalus sp. | reverse complement strand
GCATGTGAAAAAAATAACCGGAGACATATACTTAATATCTCGGAGTCTCGTTCCTCGCTTACCGGAGGATTATTTTTTTCACATAACGCGGATATCGGGCGAAAAGGCCGTAAATCAACAGACTCATGAATCTGATTAACGCTTGATACCGGTCCAGGATGAACAGTTAAGATTGCCAGAGCCTACTTCTGCAAAAATAGACTTTATACCTATCTTCACCCTACCCTGCTACTGTATATGTCTGACAAAAGTATTCTGCCTTTAATTGTCAGGTGAAATCAAAACCTCAGTGCAAAAAATTCCAGACTGAATGTCAGTTTTTAGAAATAATATCTCTGATAACGGTGCCGTTTGTTGCGCGGATTTTTTTCAGATAGTTATAGATGGTAAAATTAGAGACCCCCAGCCGTAATGCCACCTGGCCGACCATCCCTTTGATCTGGAATGCTCCTTTTGTCTCTAGAATTCTGACAAGCCTGATCTTTTCGTCGGTATTCATGGAAGCTGGCCGCTTACCTATTTCCGTGACAGACTGTTCAAAAAAGGAATCGGCGGTATGATCTATCGAAAATGACATCTTTTCTGGACCGGCATCCATTTTGTCGATCCCACCTCCCCCGTTTGCTGTTTTATTGACAAAGGCCTTGAGCATCTGGATCGCGTTATGGTGATCCGTGGTATTGAAGTTGACGCAAAAGGCTGCGACAACATCTCCCTTGCTGTTCCTGATATAGCTGGTTGAAGACTTCAGCTCTCTGCCGTCATCAGTAAGAGTCATAAAGCAGTGTCTGTCTTCTACCGCATTACCGTCCAAAAGCAGATATTTCGTCACCACATCCGTCACCGGGGCGCCAATCTTTCGCTTGGTAACTTTACCGGTAATGTGGACCAGCTGCATCTTCTCTGTTGTCAAATCGTGGATCGCCACCTCACAGTTATCTCCAAACATATGGGTCATCAGATCGGCCAACTGCTTCAGGTTATTAAATATCTGTGCTTTTTCAGCTTTCATAAAATCTTCTAGGATTTGATACTTTTTTCGACTGCTTTGAGAATATTCTGGTATCCGGTGCAGCGACACAGGTTGCCGGCATGGCCTTTGCGAATTTCATCCTCACTTACGTCCTGGCCTTCGTGCTTTTCTACAAAAGAAGTTGAAGCCATGATAAATCCCGGGGTGCAAAAACCGCACTGAACGGCTCCTTCATCTACATATGCCTGTTGTACGACCGAGAGTTTTCCATCCCTGGCCTCGCCTTCAACAGTCCTTATCGCCGTTCCATCTGCCCAGACAGCCAGATAGAGACAGGAATCAACCAGGACCTCATCAACCAGCACCGAACAGGCTCCACACTCGCCAACGCCGCATCCTTCCTTTGTACCTGTTAATCCCAGCTCCTGCCGTAACACTTCAAGCAGCGATTTTCTCACATCGATAAAGAGTGATCTGGGAGTACCATTTATGGTGCACTGAATCTTCCTGAAACCGTTATCGCTTTGCGTCGTCATTTAGATATTTCCTCCTGCCCGTTGTAGTGCCTGTTCCGTGGCTCTCTTAGAAAGCTCTTCAATGATATTCAGACGAAAGTCTTTAGACGCCCGCCATGACGTTCGTGGGTTCACATCACCTGCCACCCGTTCAGCAATCATGTCCAGCAGCTCCGGGGAGATTTGCCGACCGATAACCGCCCGTTCAGTCTGGGGGCAACGGATGGGTACCGGGCCTGCGACCCCATAAGCGATTCGATAGTCGGACACCCTGCCAGCGTCTGTCGTTAAAGTGACTGCACAGCCGATAGTGGCAATGTCCATGGCATCCCTCATGGCATATTTAGAGTAGTACCCAAAGGAGCCCCCATAGTTTTCCTCTGTGACTTTGATCGCTGTGAGCACATCACCTCTTTGCAGATCCACTTTTCCCGGGCCAAGATAGAATTTTTCTATGGGGACTTCCCGCACTCCACTTATCCCTTGTATCTGGAGCAGTGCATTAAGGGCAAAAAGGCCCGGAGCTGAGTCGGCACTGGTGACCCCGTTGCAGATATTGCCGCCGATGGTAGCAACATTTCTGATCTGCGGGCCGCCTACACTTTGTGCTGCATCACATAACATCGGCATATGGTTTTGCAGTAGTTCAGATTCGATGATATCGGTAAAGAGAGTTCCGGAACCGATGAGGATATTTTTTGTTTCATCTTTTTTAATATACCGCAACTCGGACAGTCCATGGATATCAATAAGCTCAGCAAATCCGGATTTTCCATGCCGCAGTTTGATCAAGATATCCGTGCCACCGGCGAGCAATCGGCTGTTTGGATGAGTGGTGAGAAGGCCAACAGCTTCATCAACTGAGTGTGCTTTATAGTAGCTTTGTAGATCAAACATCACTCACCTCCCCGGGATTTCAATAAGCCGTTTTTAACAAAGTGGGAAAAGAGCGTATGGGGACTCAGGGGCAGGGAATTGATGCTGACGCCCGTTGCATCGAGCAATGCATTGCGAATAGCCGGAGGTGGCGAGATCACCGGTGGCTCTCCAAGGGCCTTGTTGCCATAACCGGAGGTGGGTTCAAAGGTCTCGACAAAATCATGGTGCAATTGAGGCATATCCATAAAGGTTGGAAACTTATAATCGAGAAGATTGTTATTGTACACATAGCCAGTCTCCGGATCGATCAGCACCTCTTCGTACAGCGCTGCACCGATACCCATAAAAGCACCGCCATGGACCTGGCCTGCTGCCTGAACCGGGTTGAGAATGACACCCGAGTCATGAACATTGATAATCTTGTTGATTTTAATCCTGCACAGGGGGATATCGACATCGATATCAACAAAAGTACAGCCGAACACCGGGGCATTACTGGTAGTTTTATGTGAGACTTCAGCACTCAGTTGACCGCCTCGCTCCTTATGGTAATAGCTGTCGATGGCCAGACTCTTCATGCCCATGACGTGTTCACTCTTCTTCCTGTCGATAACATTCCCGTCGACAATATCAAGATCGGAAGGATCTTTGCCACTCATTAAACCGGCGTGATGACAAATTTTAGTTTTCAGCTCAGTGGCTGCCCTGAAAACTGCGTTGGAGACGACATAAGCCTGTCTTGAAGCGTAGGCACCGGTATCAAAAGGGGAGACATCCGTATCCTGTGCCTGGACCATTCTGACATCCTCATATGGGAGGCCAAGGGTTTCAGCGACCATTTGAGCCACCACGGTATCCGAGCCCTGCCCGATTTCCGTTGCTCCCACCATCACATGAACCGTACCATCCTGGTTCAAGACAATGCGGGCACCTGCAATTTCAACACATACCGGATAGGTACCGGAGGCATATGCCAGGCAAGCCACCCCAAGCCCTTTTCTTAGAGGGCCTGACTGATATTGTGCATACTCTTTTTTCTTCCGGTCCCAATCGATAAATTCCTTGCCTTTGACAAGACACTCGGTAAGCCCGCAGCTGGTAATTATTTCATCACTGAGTGGGTTATTTTCCCCTTGGCGGGCAATGTTTTTTAACCTGAACTCAACCGAATCCATACCAATCTTCCTTGCTGCGTCCTCGGTTGCACACTCAAGCGCAAAAAGAATCTGCGGTGAGCCATATGCCCGCATAGCCCCTGCCGTGGGGATAGTTGCATAGAGTGTCCTGCCATGAAATCGAGCAGCAGTTCGTGGATACAGGGCGCTTTGCTTGGCACCCCCAGCAGCCACAATGGAATGGCCGTGGGAGGCATAGCCACCGGTGAGAGAGATGGCATCCATATCTCTTGCTATCATGGTGCCGTCTTCCATAAAACCTGTTTTTACCTTGATAAAGAAGGGGTGGCGATTCCTGGTACACAACATGCACTCTTCTCTCGACAGGTTAATCTGTATAGGTCTGCCCCCCATTTGAATGGTGAGAAAAGCGACCATCGGCTCAAGAACCACATCCTGTTTGTTGCCAAAACCACCACCGATAAAAGGTTTGATAACCCGAATTTTACTTAAGGGAAAACTTAGAGCCTCCCCGACGATCCTGCGGACAATGTGGGGAATCTGGGTAGAAGAAACTATGACGATTCTGTCCATATCATCCATGTAGGCCTGGGCAATATGATTTTCAAGATGGCAGTGCTGGACCATGGCGGTGGCAAAATCACCTTCTACTATATGATCCGCTTTTTCAAAGTTCTTATCAACATCCCCCCCACAACTATAGCTGTGTGCGCCGATAACATTGGAGGAGCCACTGTGGATCTGTCGGGCATTATCAGCTAAGATATCGTCGGGATGAATGAGCGGCGGATACTCCTCATAGGTGACTTTGATCTTTTTCAACGCCTGTTTTGCAGTCAACTCGTCCCGGGCAACAACAACAGCGATCTCATCGCCCATATAGCGAATGTCTCCGGTCAGGAGCAGTCGATCTTCAATATCTTTATGGTGGGGATCAAGGGAGAAGGGATGTCCGGCTGTTGCAAAGAGGTTCCGGGGGACGTCCTTGAAAGTAAAGAGTGCTTCTACCCCCTCATGGCCAGCCGCTTCGGTAATATCAATTTCAGTTACCCGACCATGGCTGATCGTGGACCTGAAATACAAAGCAACCAGCATTCCCGGTCTGTGCATATCTTCAGTGTATTCGGCCCGGCCCGTCACCTTGGCCAC
>WTAT01000547.1 GCA_013139415.1 Desulforhopalus sp. | reverse complement strand
TTAGGAATTGCTTTCCATCTTGTCGGAAAGAATTTTTTCAAGATACTTATCCCGTTTATTTGGGATCGAGAGATAAAAGCGTATTAAGCTTCTTTCTGGTCTCCGGTAATTACCTCTCCGCCAGCAGATTCAATCTTATTTTGAGCAGCTTTGCTGATTTTATCTACTTGTAGCTTCAATGCGTTAGTTACCTCTCCATTTGCAAGAACCTTAACCAACATACCTTTTTTTACGATCCCTGCTGCAACAAGAGTATCAACTGTAATTACTTCGTCACCACCTAACCCATTGAGCTGGGTAAGAGATACGAGAGCAAATTCTTTTTTGAAGATGTTATTAAACCCACGTTTCGGTAAACGACGCTGTAAAGGCATCTGTCCACCCTCAAAACCAGGTTTAATTCCAGAACCAGATCGAGATTTAAATCCTTTATGGCCCCGACCTGCAGTTTTTCCATGCCCGCTGCCTGGACCTCTACCTAAACGCTTAGGTTGTTTTGTCGAGCCGGCTTTGGGAGAAAGATTCGCTAAGGATAACATGCTATACCTCCTCCATACGAACAAGATGTGATACCTTCTTAAGCATTCCCCTCATTTCGGGAGTATCTTTTCTTGTTACAGTCTTATACATTTTGGTGAGCCCCAGCCCTGTTAAAGTTGCATGGATTTTTTTGGTACTCCCAATGCCACTCTTAACCAGAGTAAAAGTAATTGTCTCGGCCATCTGACTACCTTCTTTTAATCAAATATTACACAACAGAGGACGTTGGTTACGAACCTGACAACGTCAAAGTTGTAATTAAGCAGTAATTTCTTCTACGGTTTTGCCACGTAATTCGGCAATACTTTGAGCTGTACGTAGTTCGCCTAGTCCAGCTAAAGTAGCCTTTACCATATTGTGTGGATTATGTGACCCCAAACATTTGGTAAGAATATTCGACACCCCGGCAGCCTCAAGTACCGCACGAACCGGACCACCGGCAATGAGACCAGTACCAGCTGATGCCGGCTTGAGTAACACCTTTCCGGCTCCAAATTTGCCAATAACCATATGAGGTATTGAATTCTCGGTCAGAGACACAGAGAACATGCTCTTACGCGCCTTCTCTATACCTTTACGGATAGCATCGGGTACCTGGTTTGCTTTGCCAAGACCGTAGCCGACTTTGCCTTTACCGTCACCGACGACGACAATGGCACTAAAACTGAATCTACGGCCACCCTTAACAACTTTTGCAACTCGATTGATAAAAACAATCTTCTCGATCAGTTCCTCAGTAGCAGCACTTTTGGAACGTTTGAAATCAGACAAGGGACACCCCCGTTATAATAGAAATCATTAAAATACAAGACCACCTTCTCGGGCACCCTCGGAAAGAGACTTAACCCGGCCGTGATAAACTGATCCGCCCCGATCAAAGATAACTTTGCTAATTCCAGCAGCCTTTGCACGTGTAGCAAGAATAATACCTATCTTTTTAGCTACTGCTGCCTTTCCTTTTTCATCACCGGCTTCAAATTCTTTATCAACAGTGGACATTGATACTAAGGTATGTCCAGCCATATCATCAATGATCTGAGCATACATATGTTTATTACTTTTAAAGACTCTCAGCCTTGGACGCTCACTGGTGCCGGAAATTTTCTTCCTGATCCTGCGGACACGTTTGGCCCTAGCTATGGTCTTGGGATTTGTCTTAGCCATTGCAATTTACCATTCAGTTTATTGTTGGTCTACTCGACCTTACAAATTATTTGGCGCCTGCTTTGCCAACTTTTCTTACTATATGTTCGCCTTCGTATCGGATACCTTTACCTTTATAAGGTTCAGGTTTTCTAACCTCACGAATTCTTGACGCCACAAGACCAAGCTGCTCTTTATCGATGCATTCTAAAGTGATTTTAGTGTTACCTTCAACTAAGGCTGACACATTTTTTGGCAGCTGGAAATCTACTGGATTAGAATATCCGACATTTAGGGTCAGAGTGGTGCCGCTGACATTGGCCTTATAACCAACACCTTCAATCACCAGGACTTTTTTGAATCCTTCTACAACCCCGATAATCATGTTGTTGATCAAACTTCTAGTGAGTCCACGGAAGGCATTTACCTTAGTGTTCTCAACTCGATTGTTTACTTGAATTTCATTATCCTGGATTTGAACATCAATATCCTGGATTATTTCACGTTTTAACGTACCCTTTGCTCCGGTAACCGTAAGTAACTGACCCTTAAGATCAATCTTAACCCCTGCGGGTACCGGAATTGGTTGTTTACCAATACGAGACATAATTTCCTCCGTTATCCGCGGGTCTACCAGACCTCACAAATTATCTCTCCACCTGCATTGAGTGCTCTTGCTGTTTTATCAGTCACAACACCTTTAGAAGTGGATATAATAGCGACCCCGAGTCCGTTTAATACCTTCGGAATAGCGTCTGCTTTAGCATATTTACGAAGTCCGGGTTTGCTTACCCTTTTCAGCCCGGTGATAGCGCTTTCATTGGCCGATCCGTATTTCAGATCAATTTTCAAGGTACCCTGAATCTTCCCGGGAATAACCTTGTAATTTCCAATGAAACCTTCCGCCTTAAGCACCTTCGCAACATCAACCTTTACAGTGGAGGTTGGCATCTCGACCGAATCAAACTTAGCCATTACTGCATTTCTTATCCTGGTCAGCATGTCTGCCAGGGGATCGCTCATTGACATAGCGAACACTCCTTATTTTCAAAATTGTAAACGGGTTCAATCAGCGATAGAGGTTAACGTCTACCAACTGGATTTGGTGACCCCAGTAATTTCACCGCTGGACGCCAGTTTACGAAAGCAAATTCGACACACACCAAACTTTCTGATGAACGCTCTTGGACGACCACAAAGAGGACACCTGTTATACTTTCGCACACCGAACTTAGGTTTGCGTTGTGATTTTGCAATTATGGATTTCTTAGCCAAACCGACCTCCAAATTATCTCTATTAAAATGATTTGCTGAAAATGAAAAACGTTATTTTTTAAAAGGCATACCAAGCATCTTGAGGAGAGAGAGCCCCTCGGCATCACTGCTTGCAGAGGTAACTATAGTAATGTTCAGCCCCTTAATTTTATCTATTTTATCGTAATCTATTTCCGGAAAAATGATTTGCTCCGTAATCCCCATTGAGTAATTCCCACGTCTGTCGAAACCCTTGGGGGACAACCCTCTAAAGTCACGGACTCGAGGAAGAGCAATATTTACCAGTTTACTGAAAAAATCGTACATTTTATCACCGCGAAGGGTAACACAGCAACCGATCGGCATTCCTTCACGTAGTTTAAAGGTAGCGATAGATTTCTTGGCCTTGGTAATTATCGCCTTCTGACCGGCAATCATGCTAAGTTCCTCTGCCGCACCTTCAACAATTTTGGGATTCTGGACGGCCTCGCCAAGTCCCATATTGAGAACGATCTTTTTAACCTGAGGAATTTGCATGGTATTCTTATACCCAAATTCTTCTTTGAGTGCAGGAATACACTCGTTTATATATATGTCTTTCAGCGCACCCATGTATAACTCCTAGCGTACCGTATTTGATAATCTATGCTTTACTCTCGATGGATTCGCCACAACTCTTGCAATAGCGTACCTTGGTATTATCATCGAGTACCTTCTTCCCAATGCGACCGGTCTTAGTGCATTCAGGACAGATGAGCTGAAGATTGGAAACATGGATTGGTGCTTCTTTTTCCACGATCTGGCCCTGTTGATTCATCTCTTGTGGCTTGGTATGACGCTTAATCATATTAATGCGCTCTACCACCGCCTTATCCTTATCATGTAGGACCCGAAGAACTTTTCCAACCCTACCTTTATCTTTACCGGCAATTACTTCAACCTGATCATCTTTCTTCAGGTACGTTCTACCCTGTCTCATTGCTATACCTTTATTCATTCAATGTATCTTTTTCCCAGGAACGTAAGGAGACCTTACAGAGCTTCCGGAGCCAAAGATATAATTTTCATGAACCCTTGGTTTCTTAATTCTCGAGCGACCGGTCCAAAAATACGAGTACCAACTGGCTCACCCGAGGCTGCCAGCATTACTGCCGCGTTATCATCAAATTTCACCCAGGTATCATCCATCCGCTTCATTTCTTTAGCGGTACGGACAATAACAGCCTTCATGACATCGCCTTTTTTAACTTTGGCATTCGGGATAGCTTCTTTAACCGTTACGACAATTACATCGCCAATCGTTGCATAACGTTTTCCAGTACCACCAAGAACCCTGATGCAGAGAACTTTTTTGGCACCGGAATTATCAGCAACATTAAGTACTGATTCTGTCTGTATCATAATTTCACCTGATATCTCATCCGAAACAAGTCGTTTCTATCGATTACCACTTGAGGCCGGTATCATACCACCGCCTGTTCCAGTATTGTCTTCACCCGCCATCTTTTCCGTTTACTCAGCGGTCGACATTCTTCAATAAGAACGGTGTCACCGATGTTGCAAGTGTTCTCAGGATCGTCAGCCAGATATTTGACACTGGTTTTCATGTATTTACCATAAAGCTTATGGCGAACCTTGCGCTCTACACGAACAACAACACTCTTTTCCATTCTATTGCTGACAACAGAACCGGTTCTTGTCTTTCTAGATTTTTTTATTTCACTCATAATTTAGTCAATTAGTGATGTTTTTTAGAACTCGACCATACCGCACTAAATTTCCTAACAATTCGTCAGTTGACTGCTTGCTTTTTTATGGTTTCGATTCTAGCAATTTCTTTTCTAATTTTCTTTAGTCGAGATGTATCTTCGAGAGGTCTAATGCGATGCTGAAAAGAAAGATTCCCCAATTCTTCACGCAGATCTTTTAAATTTTTTTCAAGATCTTCTGCGGACATCTTACGGATTTCATCCAATTTCATAAGGTACCTCTCTTTGTTACGACCTTGGTCGAAAATGGCAGCTTGTTACCTGCGAGAGTCAATGCCTTTATTGCAAGTTCCTCGCTTACCCCGCTAATTTCATAAAGAATTGTACCAGGCTTAACTTTAGCAACCCATGAATCAGGAGCTCCTTTACCTTTCCCCATACGGGTTTCAGCAGGCTTAGAAGTAAGTGGCTTATCTGGAAAAACTCGAATCCAGACCTTTCCACCACGTTTCATTGTTCTGTTTATAGTAATACGAGCAGCCTCAATCTGTTGAGCAGACATAAAACCGCATATAGTTGCCTTGAGGGCATAGTCTCCGAAGGAGATCGAAGAACCACGGTACGCTACCCCTCTGGACCTTCCCTTAAAAACTTTTCTATGTTTAACCTTTTTAGGACTTAACATCTCTTACTCCAAATGATTTATGGAATCCTTTAACACCCTACTTACTCCGCAGTCCCTTTATCTGTATCGCTCAGGACTTCGCCATTGAATATCCACACCTTTACCCCAATAATCCCGTAGGTAGTATTGGCTTCTGCAAGTGCGTAGTCAACATCTGCCCGTAAGGTATGAAGGGGTACCCTTCCTTCACGAACCCACTCGCATCTAGACATTTCTGCGCCACCAAGCCTACCGGAACAGGAGATCTTAATGCCTTTTACTCCAAATCGAAGGGCTGAGCTTACCGCCTTTTTCATTGCCCGACGAAATGCGATTCGCCGAATAAGTTGCTGTGCAATATTTTCCGCAACAAGCTGTGCATCTGCTTCAGGACGTCTAACTTCCTGAATATCCAGTGTTACTTTGCGGTTAATGAGTTTTTCAAGCTCTTTTTTAAGAATCTCAATCTCAGCGCCTTTTTTGCCTATGACTATACCCGGCCTGGCTGTGAAAAGCTTGATCCGCACCTGCTCACCTGTCCGTTCAATCTTCACCTTGGACAGCCCAGCATGCTGGAGACGCTTTTTAAGAAACTTTTTAATTTTTTGGTCTTCAATCAGATAAGTGGAATATTCCTTATCAGCATACCAGATCGAATCCCATGTCCGGGTAATATTCAGTCTTAGTCCGAGTGGATTAACCTTCTGCCCCAAAACAGTCCTCCAACAAATCCATTGTTCTATTAATTGTTTAGTACCTTAGAAATTCTTAGCTACTTTTAGAAAGAATTTCATAAAGGTCCTTATCCCGATTATCGGGTTTAGATGTACAAAATATCAGAAACAGACAAAGCGATTAGTTCTCATCAACAACAACTGTGATGTGACTGGTTCGCTTAATGATACCAGTAGCTCTACCTTGTGCTCTGGGACGAATCCTTTTTAGGGAAGGTCCACCGTCAATTAAAATTTTCTTAACAAACAGGTTGTCAACATCTGCCTGATCGTCCTGAGTTGCGTTGGCGACCGCAGACTCAATAACTTTTTGAATTATACCGGCACCTTTTTTGGGCATGAAACGAAGGGTAGTAATCGCCTGATCAACCCCCATCCCCCTTACCACATCAGCGACCAATCTAGCCTTTTGTGGTGAGATCCTAATATATTTCCCTACGGCTCTTGCTTCCATAGTTAATGCTCCTGAAAATTCCTGCCAGAAACTAACCCCGACAAGCGGGACAAGTAGCTTAACGAAATTCTTTCCTGAATCCAGAATAGAATTTCTAAGTTACTAAATATTTCTAACTATCTTTTACCCTTTTTGTCCGAGGCGTGGCCATAGTAGGTTCTTGTCGGTGAAAACTCTCCGAGCTTATGACCAACCATGTTCTCTGTAACAAAAACCGGAATAAATTTTTTCCCGTTATGTACAGCGAATGTGAGTCCAACCATTTCGGGACTTATATCGGATCGCCTCGACCACGTCTTGATGACCTTCCTGGATCCGCTTTCAAACGCTGCTGTCACTTTCTTTTGAAGATGATCATCGATGAAAGGACCCTTTTTGATTGAGCGTGACATACTTAACTCCTCGTAACTTAAGATCTCTTCTTGACAATCATTCTGTCAGAAGCCTTCTTTTTCCTGGTCTTGAAACCTTTAGACGGAACACCCCAAGGACTACATGGATGTCTACCACCAGAACTCTTTCCTTCACCACCACCCATTGGATGGTCAACAGGATTCATTGCAACACCCCGAACGTGGGGGCGTTTTCCCATCCACCTGGTACGGCCGGCTTTTCCAAGTTTTTGACTTTCGTGCTCACGATTACCGACCTGACCGATACAGGCACGACAATTGTTATTAAATTTTCTCACCTCTCCAGATGGCAGGCGAACTAAAACATATGCGCCTTCCTTGGCCATCAACTGAGCTGCAGTACCCGCACTCCGAACCATCTGAGCGCCCTTACCGATTTTCATCTCGATATTATGGATGATGGTACCAAGAGGAATATTAACGAGAGGTAAACAATTTCCTGGTTGAATATCTACAGCATCCCCGGCAATAATGGTGTCGCCGACAGTAATACCGTCAGGTGAAAGGATATATCTTTTTTCACCATCTTTATAACTCAACAAGGCGATGTTCGCGGAGCGGTTTGGATCATACTCGATAGCGACCACTTCTGCATCGATATCAATTTTATTACGTTTGAAATCAATAATACGATATTTTCTTTTATGCCCACCACCTATATGTCGAGAGGTGATTCGTCCATAATTGTTTCTGCCGCCGGATTTACTAAGACTGCAAACGAGACTTTTTTCCGGACGTTTAGTTGATAAATCTGGGTTTTTAGACGACACATGCTGTCGCTTACCAGGTGACGTTGGTTTGTATACTTTAATAGCCATGATTTCCCAATCGCTCCATCATTATTAGATTAGATAGAATCTTTCAATGTAGAAGGTAAATGATCGTCAGAATTGAAAACAATAATATTTACAATTCATCCGCAAAGTTGATACTTCCTTTCGACAAGGTTACATAGGCCTTTTTCCAATCATTGCTAAAGCCAACCGTCTTTCCAACCCGTTTCTTTTTACCATGAAGGCTAACTGTTCTCACATTTTTGACCTTCACATTGAACATCAGTTCAACTGCATTTTTCACTTCTATCTTGTTCGCCTTGGGATGTACTTTGAAAACAATCTTACCGTCTTCTTCCTGCATCAAGGCAGCCTTCTCTGTGAGGCAGGGCCCCTGTAGTACGCTATAGATGTTTTTCATGCCATTAACCTCTTCTCAAGGCTTTCGATTACTGGTTGTAGCAAGATCACCTTCTTGTGCAGCAGCAGATCATAGACATTAAGGCCTTCCGATGACATAACTTTGTAACCGTTGACATTACGAGAAGACTTACTCAAAGTCTCAAGCGCGTTGTCAGTTACTATGATTCCATTGTCTACGTCAAGAACATTCATTATCTTAACAAATTCTTTTGTCTTGATTTGCTCCATGGAGAAGTCATCAAGTACAACAAGATTTCCTTCCTGAAACCTGGCGCTGAGAGCCATCGCAACTGCCTGCTGTCTCACCTTGCGATTTACCTTAAAGCTATAATCTCTGGGTTTCGGACCGAAGGCCACTCCGCCTCCACGCCATAAAGGAGATGACCGAGTACCGGCTCTAGCACGTCCAGTCCCCTTCTGTCTCCATGGTTTTCTTCCACCACCTCTCACGTCAACTCTCGTTTTCGTGCAGGCGTTACCTGCACGCTTTGCTGCACGTTGCATACGAACAACTTCATGAAGTATGTACTCTTTTACCTCACGGTTGAACACCTCATCGTTCAGCTCAACTTGGCCAACACTTTCATTCTTGGTGTTAACTATATTTACAGTAGACATATCAATCTCCTCGAACCTGTCAGATCAAATTGCTATTATTTCTTAAAAATCTTCAACAGGCCGTTTTTGGCTCCAGGAAGCGGTCCTTTCAAGAGTACAACATTTTCCTCAGCTCGAACGTCAACCACAACAACGTTCTTGCGCAACACATTGTCGTTACCCATCCGGCCAGGCATCTTTTTACCCTTAACAACCCTAGCAGGAGTAGCACTGCAACCAATGGAACCTGGCGCTCTATGGAACATGGAACCGTGTCCGGCACCACCTCCACTAAAACCATATCGCTTGATTACACCCTGAAAACCTTTACCCTTGCTGACTCCTTGAACGTCTACTTTATCGCCGACTTTCATAACTGCATCAAGGGTTATATCCTGCCCAACTTCATAGGCAGAATCATCCTCAACCCTAAATTCACGAACAAAATAAAAACCGTCAGAATTGGATTTTTTAAAATGACCGCCCATTGCCTTATTGACTCTACTGGCTTTTTTATCTCCGAAACCAACCTGAATAGCACTGTAACCATCTATTGATTCGGTTTTGACCTGCAGGACTTTGCAAGGACCAGCCTCTATAACAGTAACTGGAATAACTTGACCCACTTCACTGTAAACGCGAGTCATCCCAACTTTTTTTCCTAGTATACCCATTGACTTTGGCATAATATTACCTGATACTTCGATTTACCTTTACGTCGTGCCTGCTACGGCAACTTGATTTCGACATCGACGCCTGCAGACAGTTCAAGCTTCATTAGCAGATCAATAGTCTGCTGCGTGGGCTCGAGAATGTCCAATAAACGGCGATGGGTTCTCATCTCAAAATGCTCTCGAGATTTTTTATCCACATGAGGTGAACGGAGAACACAGAATTTATTTATCGTAGTGGGCAAGGGTATCGGCCCTGCCACTGCAGATCCTGTTCTTCTAGCTGTTTCAACTATCTCGGTAGTAGATTGATCAAGTAATTTATGATCGTATGCTTTCAGCCGGATACGAATTTTTTCTGTTGGTATCATTACACACCTTTAAGCAATAATTTCACTGATAACACCGGCACCAACAGTACGCCCGCCTTCACGTATAGCAAAGCGTAGACCAACATCCATGGCGATAGGCGTAATCAAGTCTACCGCTGCACTAATGTTGTCGCCGGGCATTACCATTTCAACTCCCTCTGCGAGAGTTACAACACCGGTAACGTCAGTTGTTCTAAAATAAAACTGGGGCCGATAGCCGTTAAAGAACGGTGTATGACGACCGCCCTCATCTTTACCAAGAATATAGCACTCAGCGCTAAACTTTGTATGTGGCTTAATCGACTTAGGAGCCGCAAGAACCTGGCCACGCTCGATCTCCTCGCGCTTTACTCCGCGAAGAAGTGCACCGATATTATCACCGGCCTGTCCTTCATCGAGCAGTTTACGAAACATCTCAACGCCAGTACAAGTGGTCTTTTGTGTATCCTTAATGCCAACGATCTCAATCTCGTCACCAACGTGAACAACGCCACGCTCGACACGACCAGTTGCTACAGTTCCACGACCGGAGATAGAGAAAACATCTTCAATCGGCATGAGAAATGGTTGATCAACGTCGCGCTTTGGTTCGGGGATGTAGGAGTCAATAGCTTCCATCAAATCCCAGATACACTTTGCTTTTTCCTCATCTTCGGGATTCTCCAAAGCCTGCAGGGCAGAACCTTGAACAAACGGGACGTCGTCACCTGGGAAATCATATTTATCAAGCAGCTCGCGGAGCTCCATCTCAACCAGTTCAATGAGCTCTTCGTCGTCGACCATGTCGCACTTATTAAGAAACACAACAATCGATGGAACACCAACCTGACGTGCAAGAAGGATGTGCTCTCTGGTCTGAGGCATGGCACCATCAGTTGCCGCAACAACTAGTATAGCA
>WTAT01000128.1 GCA_013139415.1 Desulforhopalus sp. | reverse complement strand
TGTCTGGCTGCTGCCGACGAATATGGAGCTCCCGGCAATTATGTGGCAGGAGCAAATATTGCCGGATTTGTCAAAGTGGTCAATGCCATGCTCGATCAGGGCTTGGTGTAAATGGAGTGGGGGAACGGAGCTGCACTTAGGCCACCTTTTATTACCATCATCATGAAGAGTGCTACACTATGAGGGACGTCACATTTACCTATGACGAAAAGTGTCGGGCAGAATTCTCGTCGTTAATTTCCCGGGTGGAACATCTTTTCGTATCTATCGACATCGGGTGCCCGTATGGGTTGCCGTCAGTGGCAAGGTTCCATCAGGCCACTTTTGCTCCCTTAGGTGAACGGGCAATGGAACTCTTTTTGACTGCCGGCTACAGGCGCAACGGTAATTGCCTGTATAATATGCAATGTCCCGACTGCTCCGCCTGCATTCCCATTCGGTTGCACCCTGGGGAGTTTCGTCCTAATCGTAATCAGAGACGAACGCTTAAAAAAAACCAGGATGTGGAGATGGCTATTTTACCACTGCAGCCTGATCTGGAGACGATGGACCTCTGTGAAAAATTTCTCAAAAATCGATATCCGAAAGAAAACAATAACGCACCAGGATATTATCGAGATTTTTTTCTCAATAATATCGTTAACAGTGCTCAGATCCAGTACCGGGTCGGCGACCGCCTGGTTGGTGTCTCTATTATTGATATTGGCTATAACTGGATTAATGCTGTCTATTTTTATTTTGATCCCGATGAGTCCCGCCGCAGTCTTGGAACTTATAATGTCCTGCAACTGATAGATTTATGTCTGGAATGGGAAGTTGGATATCTCTACCTTGGCTATCTCATTCACTCGGTTCCGGCTATGAGTTACAAAAGCAACTTTCGACCGCACTATGTTATTTCTGACAAGAAATGGAATTGTGTAAAGTAAGCGGTTTCCGTCCGAAAACTAACACCCCTCAAGGGGGTATTGAAAAGAACACCCCTCAAGGGGGTACTAAAAAGAGCACCCCTCAAGGGGGTATTGAACTGAATGACAGGAAATCTGGAGTACTCAGTTCAGTGCCCCCTTGAGGGGTAAGGCACTAACTATTTTTTCAAAAACAGGGACCGGCTGACGAGGGTAAGAAGAATTGCAAAAATCGCTGCAGCAATGCCCAGCAGGACATTATAAAAGGGTGGCGCGGCGAGAGCTATACGGATGATCAGGGTTGAGAGGGCGAATCCGGAATTTCGAAAAACTGCATAAAAAGAAGGTTGATAGCACTGGGAAATTAAAACCACCAGAATATCCGTTAAAATAAGTAAGGTATAAAATCCATAGAGAAAATCTGCCTGTGGAGTACCTGTTACTGTTGCGATACTACTGCTGATACCCATGAAGATGAAAATTGAGAGCAGAATCAGTGCGATGCCTTTCTTGGCAGCGACAAAACTGTAGAGATCGATCGGCTGCATTCTTTCATCGGTGGTTCGAGCCTGAACCAAATAATAATACCCCAGCAGGGCAAAGAGAAGCAATGCCCCGAACCCATCTGAAAGAATGTTCAAAATGGCATGTTCATTACCTGTAAAGGATATTGGTTCAGGAAAGTAAGAGAGCTCTTTAAAGGCATTTCGCATTAGAATCAGTGCGAGGATCTCAAATTGTTTGCCAACGGACCGACTAAATGAACAGGGAATGGTGAAAATCAGGCTGATCACCTCGAGGATGAGGACGACGGTAAAGGCTGCCTGGACTGCAAAAAAATGGTTTGTTGGCACCACCGCTGCAAAAGATCCGGGGAGAAGATTCTGGCGGTTCAACTCAATGCTAATGATGCCGAAAAGAAAGAAGAGCACCAGCCCGAGGGAGATCTTCCGGTGTATTTTCTCATGCTCCCATAGGTGGTGCAGAGGGTCAAAAACGTAGGTAATCTTGTCGTAGAGAAAAGTCATCAGTTATTAGGCAGAATCTTTAAAAGATATGCCGGAATGAGAGGGTGGGTGGACGTGGTACATCTATGAGCCCGTTGATTTACGGCCTTTTCGCCCGATCTCCGCGTTATGTGGAAAAAATAATCCTCGAAATATCAATCATATGTCTCCGGTTATTTTTTCCACATGCCTTGATATCGAACGAAAATTCTCATAAATCAACAGATTCATCTATGTGGCCGATTTCTACCATGAATATCAGTAAATGGCAAACGAGGGCGACTTTGTGCGATTCTGAACAAGTGAATTTTTGTGAGGAGTCTTTGGTACTTATTCATCTTCCCCTGATTGTTGCTTCTTTTTTGTCTGGCGTTTCTTTAAGCTGTTCCACCATTCAAGCCTTTTTTGTATCTCCTTTTCAAAACCGAATTGTGATGGTTGATAATAGTTTTTTTCTGCGATTTCGTCCGGAAAGTATTTCTGATAGCTGTAGTGGTTTTCATAGTCATGTGAATAACGATACCCTTTATTGTATCCCAGCTCTTTCATAAGCTTTGTTGGGGCGTTGCGGACTGCAAGCGGCACCTTGAGGTGGCTTGTCTTTTCCGCATCTGCCTTGGCGTTGTCATAGGCTACTTCCAGTGAGTTACTTTTCGGGGCAGCGGCGAGATAGACGGTTAACTGGCTGAGCGCGGTGTTTGCCTCTGGCATTCCAAGAAAATGGACAGCCTCTTTTACCGCCATTGCCTGAACTATTGCCTGGGGATCAGCCAGGCCCACGTCTTCTGAGGCAATTCGTACCAGTCTTCTGGTGATATAGAGCGGATCTTCGCCAGCCTCTAACATCCTGGCGAGCCAATAGAGTGCTGCCTGAGGGTCGCTGCCGCGAATTGACTTTTGAAAGACAGAGATAACGTTGAAATGTTCTTCGCCACGTTTATCGTAGAACAACGATCTTTTATTAATCGATTTTACCACAAACTCTTCGGTGATCAGGTCCCCTATCTCTGCATTTCTGCAAACCAGTTCGAGGTCGTTGAGGGCTCTTCTGGCATCGCCGCCTGCTTTTTGGGCCAGCAGTTGCAGGGCATTGTCATCGATGCTCAGCCGTTTGGGAATTTCCGGTAATGCTCTGGCAAGAATAGTCTGGAGGTGCGATTCCGGCAACGATTCCAGTACGAAGACATGACATCTGGAGAGCAGGGCAGGAATCACTTCAAAGGATGGGTTTTCTGTTGTCGCTCCAATTAAAATGACCGATCCCGACTCGACATAGGGGAGAAACGCATCCTGCTGTGATTTATTGAAACGGTGAATTTCATCCACAAAAACGATTGTATTGCGGTTCTCGTGGAGATGGATCTGTCTTGCCCGCTCCATCAGCGCTTTTACGTCGCCGATTTTGCTCATAACGGCACTAAGGGCACAAAACGTATGTCGCGTTTTCAGTTCAACGAATTTGGCAATGGTTGTTTTTCCGGTACCGGGGGGACCCCAGAGGATAAAAGAGCCATATTCATCACGTTCAATCATGCTGCGGAGTGCGGAGCCAGAGGCCAGAAGTTTATCCTGGCCTTCTATTTCTGCTAACGCCTGAGGCCTCACCTTCTCCGCCAAAGGTACTTCGGTTGGTTTGGGGGACCCTTCAAAAACTGATATTTGTTTCATAACTTGCAGTTTCGGTAAAACGTTTAATATTGTGTTCAAATATTGTGTTCAATATTGTGTTCAATATTTCTTTTATTTCGAGTTGTTTTAAAGCTGCACTTATACTGGCTTATTCTACCGTTTACCAGTGTTAGTGCCTTAGTGCCTTACTCCAGATTTCCTGTCACTCTTTTTAGTACCCCCTTGAGGGGTATAAAAAACAAGAAATCTGGAGAGTGTTTTGAAATTAGGAACTTAAAGTAATCTCCAGATAGCGAACGTAGAGAGACCTTCGAGGCACTTATCCCCGCAAAGCACGGGGACTAAAAAGAGTACCCCCTTGTGGGGTGTTAGCTGGGTAAAATTCAACGAATATTTTTAA
>WTAT01000562.1 GCA_013139415.1 Desulforhopalus sp. | reverse complement strand
ATCTGTACTGAAAAAAGACGACATACTTGCTTTCAGCCAGACAGGACCTTTTTTTAGATTTTTGGGAAATGGCCGCCTCAGTGAAGAGGTTCACGATCAAGAAGAAGCCGGACAGGGATCAGGGCCCACCACCACAGAGAAACCAACAGATAAAAAGAGCAGAATAAAACCACTGTCATTTTTAAAAAAAGTTTTCTCGAAAATGTAGTCAACACTACCTCAGTAACTTGAGGCTATTTAGTTTCCGTCCGAAAACTAGGAATTTTCCGAGATCGAGGCATGGGAACTATTTAGTGTCAGATTCCTTCAGCAGTGGCAACCCCTTACCAAGAATTACCAGCACTTGATTAATCTGCTCAAGAGTCATAACCCCCTGCTCCAGCAAAATCCTGCCAACTAACCGGTGTTTTCCTTTATTAAAATCTTCCATCACTTGGATCTTCAAAGCTTCTATGAACTGTTCAGCCGAACAGTAGTCCTTTTCAATGGCAATCACACCAAAACGTTTTTCTAAATGTGCTGTCTCCATCAGTCTCCTTATCCTGTCTTGTAATTTCCAGGTTATATCGATCTCAATTGCAAAAGCAAAAACAATTTACAAAATCTTCAAGAACATTATATATTAAACCTATTGGAGATGACTATGAAGAAAAAGGAAGGCAAAATTAATTGGGGGGATTTCACCCTCGCTTATTCTGGGTTTTCAGACAAGGGACGAATTCGCAAAGAAAATGAAGATGATTTTCTGATCATGGAAAAACATCTTTTATTCTGTGTTGCGGATGGCATGGGAGGACAGGAAGCTGGAAAATTGGCCAGCCGGACCACTCTGGAAAGTGTAGCAAAGAGTATGAATTATCTTAACGACACAGAAGATGCTACCATGCCATACGGCTTAACAAAGGATATGTTGGAAAAATCCTTGCTCGCCAACATAACCCTCTTCTCAAATTCCCAGGTCAACAAAATAAGTGCTGGTCGAACCATGGGGTCAACCCTGGTTGCGGCCCATTTCACTAAAAATAGTCTCGACATTGCCCATGTTGGAGACAGCAGGCTATATTTATGGCGTAAAGGACAATTAACCCAACTCACAGAGGATCATTCACTGGTTTACGAACTCTTTAAATTAGGAAAAATA
This sequence comes from Desulforhopalus sp., assembly GCA_013139415.1. GTDB lineage: Bacteria > Desulfobacterota > Desulfobulbia > Desulfobulbales > Desulfocapsaceae > Desulforhopalus_A. The sequence goes on along the minus strand of WTAT01000562.1, from coordinate 3,825 downwards.
ACCCAGGAAGACATGCTCAAGCATCAAATGCGAAACGTCATCACCCGCGCCATCGGTGCAAACACCTCAGTAGAGCCGACTCTCGGTCATATTGATGTCTCGGCCGGTGACATTTATCTTTTATGCTCAGATGGGCTCACCAACATGCTTGCAGCCAGTGATATGATAAATATTTTCGAAAGTGAGTCATGCCTTTCCTCCCTTGCCCAGTCTTTTATCACCAAAGCCAATGATGCAGGCGGACGGGACAATATTACTGTTCTGCTTATCTCAGTTCAGAAAACAACATGACTCACAATTACCAGTAACCAACAAACACAGCAGGGTCTACCCCTAACAAGCTTGACGTTTTTCAAGGTACTAAAGGATCTTGAATCCAAGGAAATCATCATCTTAATATTTTTTCACTCTCTGCTGCATCTTCCTGGCATTTTGAAGATCCTTTTGGGCTTTAAGATGATCCGGCCTCAAACGAAGAACCTCTTCCCATTCCTCAATTGCCTTATCTAAGTTTTCCGAAAGAAAATAGCTTATTCCTTTTCGATAATGGGCATCTGCTTCCTGTTGAAGAAAAACTTCGGTGGACGCTCTTAGCTGGCGCACATCACGGAAATCAATATCCACAGAGAGTAACATCTGAAACGTTTTCTCGTAGTCCTCCTGCTCAAGAAACTTCCTTGCCTGCAGATAATTTGCAAGATCACGTGTTGCATCACTCTGTTTCTTGTCCGTCGTCTGGGCTACTTCTTGAGGAGTATTCTTTGGTGGAATCGTCGAAACAGGTTTGTTTTTTGGCCTGCTTGGTTCGGTTGGCGTGACAACATACTGCGGCATAACTTGAGCGGAATCCTTCTTACTGAGGAAATCCTTACCTAAAAGAGGAATCTGCAATAGAGTACCTTCTGTCAATTCCCCGGAAGGATCAGTATCATTGAAGGCCATAATCAGAATATACTTTTGGGGATCATGTAATTCCCTGGCTGCAATTTTTTTCACGGTATCACCAGGATGTACCACATACCTTTTAAAAACCGGCCGTTGCAATTTCGTTTTCAAATAGTCAAGGGCCATGTCATGATTCTGGTCATAGGCAAGAGTTAGGAGAAACTCTCTGCGGGCATCCCTGAACTGGCCATGCTGGTAAAATTTCACCCCTTTGTTGAAATGCTCACCAGCCTTAGCCTGGCTTTTTTTACTCAATGAATTTATTCTTTCTTTGATTTGCCTATCATGGGGGTGAAAACCCAGAACAATCCGCCAGCTCTGAATAGCCTGAGGAAACAACTCCTTCGCTTCATAATCCAAGGCTTTTTTTTGATATTTATCCGGCAGAATTCTGTAGGTACCTTCGCCCATTTTCAGGGACTGTTGGTGCACAGCGCACCCAGCAAAAAAGAGGGGCGCAAGAAACACCAAAAAGGCACAACAACGCAGAGCAGCGTCGAAGGATCTGATCAGGAATAAACTCTTGAAGTGCTTGCCCTGCCTGTAACACACTGCAAGCATCAGTTCAGAGCCTTATTGCTATAGGTGCTAAGATTCTTTTTAAAATCATGTAGATCAAAATCACCATATATCATGCTACGGTTCAGGGTGTAATGGTCCATAAAAAATGGATTCGCATCTCGTTTTACGGTAAAGGCTCCCCGATAGCCTTTTTGTTTAAGAAAGGCTATAACCACATTATTTGTATCGCCATACGGATAAGCTAAATATTTTACATCTTTATTAAGCTTCTTTTTGATGATACTGGTGGATTGGTTAATTTCATTTTTCACATCAGTGACATATTTCTCCAACGACTCATTGGCTTTGATCTTATTCAGGTTGCGATGTGTTTTAGTGTGGCACTGAATATCAACTCCCCCTTTGTCAAGCTCGGCAACCTGAGCCCAACTCAGGGTTTTATTGTTGCCGTTAATAAGGTCGGTGTACACAAATAAAGTCGCAGGAAAACCATATTTTTTTAGAATTGGAAAGGCAATAGTGTACACCCCTTGCCAGCCATCATCAAAAGTGAGAACCACCGCTTTTTTGGGAAGCTGCTTACGATATTCCAGAAAATCAAAAAACTCATCAAGAGTAATGACGGTGTAGCCATTATTCTTGAGATAGCTCATCTGCTGTTCAAATTTTTGTTTTTTTACCATCATCAAATCTTCTTTTGTTTTGGAAAAATTATGATAGACAAGTATAGGAACAGTCTGATATCCCTTCGGGGAAAGTCGCCCCTTTCCAAAGGAATCTAATGGAACTATTATTTCCTGACCGGCAGAGATAGATGTCACATCGTTAAATTCGGCAATTACCCAACTTTTTTCGGAGTCATCGAGGTATTTTTGGGCAAGAGAGGACAAAGTTTCACCTGGTTTGACAATTACTGCTACAAAATCAAGACCTTCCCCTCTTTGAGCACATCCCTGAAACAAGAACATGACCCAAAAGATCACTGCAAGAGCTATAAAAAATTGTGCCTTTGACAGAGAATAGTTATTCACTTTCATTTTTCTTTTCCACTAAACTGAGAAGCCGGTAACTCTTTATTATATCAGCCCCCCCCAAGACCTCCTGAGGAGGAAGGGATTCGGCCTTAACACTGTCCTTCATCTGGCTATGGACATCTTCTCCAAGAATAATTTCACCGGGATGCCCAAGATTTGAAAGCCAATAGGCCTCTTTGATGCTCTCACCAACGGAGCTGTATTCAATTTTTGAGTAGGAACCGATATTACCCGACAAAACGATTCCCGAGCTGATGCCAACACAGACATTGCTGAGAAGCTGACTTTCATTTTTATCACCTGCAGAAAGGGCTTCCTGTACGTCAAGAGCTGCCCGAATTGCCCTGGCAGTATGATTTTCCCGATACAGGGAAACACCGAATATTCCCACCACCGAATCTCCGATCACCTTATCAACATATCCGCCATGTTTACTAATAACCCTGGTGACAATACTGATATACTGATTGAGAGCTTTGACTATGCTTTCAGGCTGTTCCGTACCGGCATAGGAACCAAACCCTTTAATGCTGGCAAAGAGTACTGCAACCTGCTTCCTGAAAGCATGCGATTCGGCCTGGGAAATCGGACTTTCCAGGATGCGATCCAGTGAAGAAAACTTCAGATAATGTTCAAGTTTTGCCTGGCTTGGCTCTTGCGATAACAGTTTTTGTGACATGTGATGTAAAGCACGGCCCACATCTCCCAATTCATTATTTTCTATCTTTTCAATGCGATACTGCAGGTTATTATTACCATATTCGTCAACAGCCAGAATAAGCCTGCTGGTTCTCCGCTTTACCCGCAGGGTGTAAAGAGAGGCAATAAGGAGAAGCACTAGAGTTATACTGAGCCCCAGTCCCCAAAATGACAGCAACAGAGAAGAACGTACAGTGCCAGGACTCTCTTCGATAAATTTAGCGGAAATGCCAAGACGTACAGTACCCAGGGGTTTTTCGTTGTACATGATCACCCTGGACAAATCAAAGACCAGCCCTGCAAGATGATGGGTATACTGCACTATCACGATACCATTTTTTTTACTCAGAAATTCTTCGCTCTCAAAAAGGCTATTTTCCCCCTCAAGATCCTCAGGCCCTGAATGAGCCAGAACCACCTGATTGCGGTCAAAGACAGAGGTATAGATGATACCATCCAAATCCACAACACCACGAACCACGCTACTAAGACGCAAATTATCATCAGCAAGCAAAGGAACTTTGACACTTGAAGCTAAAAAGTCGAGAATCTGTTCAGCTGAGTGCAGTTTCTCTGTAATAAGAGCATTTTTATACTGTTCCCAGAAAAATCCCCCCACCACGCT
>WTAT01000132.1 GCA_013139415.1 Desulforhopalus sp. | reverse complement strand
CCATTGAAATCGAAAGCCCAATAATCGACCCGAAAACCCACGAACAGCTGCAGGGGACAGCCTTTCATATGCGCTTCCCGGCAACCGAAAAGCAAAATGTCAATAACGAGGAGCACCAGTAAGATGGCGGAAATACTTGTATTAGACGATGTATTGGACGCAGTAATTCTTGTCAAAAAAATACTTACGAGACAGGGACATACTGTCCATACCTTCACCGAAGAAGAAGAAGCAATCCGTTACGCGGGCAAGAATCAGATCGACCTCGCTATTCTCGATATCAAGCTCAAAAAAATGAGTGGTATCCAGGTGCTGGAACAACTAAAAAAACTCAGCCCCGAGATAAAAGTCATCATGCTCACAGGCTACCCGACCATTGAAACCGCGCGGGAGGCAATTGAACTCGGCGCCGGAGAATATTGCGTGAAACCGATTGATAAAACAGAATTGGAAGAAAAAGTGGCAGAAGTTCTCGCCCGCTAAATTACAAGAACAGAAACCGAGGAGTTTTGCATGAAAAAATCAGTCTACTCCATTTGTGGCATGTGCACAGTCCGCTGTCCCATCCGTGTGGAGTCCGAGAATAACCAGATTACCTGGATTGAAGGTAACCCGCATTTACTTGGCGGCGCTCTGTGTGCCAAGGGTTCGGCTGGAGAGGCGTTGCTGGAAGACCATGAGCGACCACAACAGCCACTCATCAGGGTTGGAGCCCGCGGTGCAGGACGCTGGCGGGAAGCCAGCTGGGATGAGGCCCTCGATTATGTTGCTGACAAGATGAAGGGTATAAAAAAGAATTACGGCCCGGAATCTGTTGTGCTCTCGTCCCGAGGTGGTCCATGGCAGGCAATGTACAAGGCCTTTATTCATGCATTTGGCTCCCCCAACTATACAAACCATGACTGTACCTGTGGCCGCAATACCCATCATGCCAGTCTTTCCATTAACGGTGTTGGTCGTAAGGGTTTTGCCTACGATATAAAAAATGCCAAACATCTGGTTCTTTTCGGCCGCGATATGTTTTCTGCTCTTCGTATTGCAGAAAACCATCAAACCCTTGATATGCTTGACAATGGTGGCCGTCTCACTTATGTCGATGTGCGTCAGACCATGACCGGTACTAAAGCCACCCGCTTTTTCCAGGTTCGTCCTGGTACCGACTACGCTCTTGCGCTCGGCGTAATCCATCAGGTCATTAAAAAAGGATATTACGATAAGGATTTCCTTGAGAAATACGTCTCAGGTTTTGCAGAACTCTGCACCTTCGTTGAAGAATATACTCCGGCATGGGCCGCAAAGGAGTGCGGCGTGAAGGAAAAAGATATCATCGCCTTTGTGGAAGAGATTGGGGCCGATCGGCCAAACGTCATCTTTCACCCGGGCTGGAACCTTGCCCGTTATAAAGATTCCTTTTATGCAAGCCGTGCCATGCACATCCTTAATGTGCTGATGGGCAACATCGAATTAAAAGGCGGTCTTTTCATCCCCAAAGGTGCAGGAGATGCAGGTAAAAAGGGCATCCGTTCCATCGACTGTGGAAAGCCGGACATCAAACGCGGCGACGGGGTCGGCTGGGAGTATACCCATTTTGACAAGGGGCCCGGGCTTGCCCATCTGTTCTTTAACCGTATGCTGTCGGAAGATCCCTATCCAATCAAGGCCTGGATTGCCATGCGCCATGATCCGTTCAGCGGGATGCCTGATCCTGAGCAGCAAAAGCTCGCCATGGATAAATGCGACCTGCTGGTTTCAATCGATACCAACTACAGCGAATTTGGCTGGTACAGCGATGTAATCTTGCCTGAGTCCACTTACCTTGAGCGTGATACTCCCATTATCCAGCAAAAAGGTCTCAAACCACGTCTTGCAGTACGGAGAAAAGCGGTTGAACCTAAATATGACACCAAATCTTCCTGGGAGATATTCACTGGTTTAGCAAATCGCCTGAGCCTGGACGACACCTTTTCCTTTAAAACCATTGAAGAACTCTGGGCCTGGCAGCTTGAGCCCACCGGTTACACCATGGCTGATTTTGAAGAGAAAGGCTTTATCGAATTGGCAACCAGCCCGATCTTCTATGACCGGGAAAATCTCGACGGCCAATTCAAGACACCAAGTGGCAAAATCGAGATTGTCAGTGAAAAGCTGAACAAGACCGGCCTCCCTTCATTAAAACCGTTTGCAAGCCCAAACGCCCCGGCAAAAGGCATGTTTCGCTTAATCTACGGCAAGGTTGCTGTCCATACCCAGGGCCATACCATGAACAACCCTCTGCTCTCTGAGCTGATGCCGACCAACACCGCCTGGATACATACCAAAAAGGCTAAAAAGATGGGCATACAAACCGGAGATCTCCTTGAACTCTCCTCAGCTGACCGCTCATACAATGCCACGGTGGCAGCCCATGTGACCGACCATGTGCATCCTGACGCGGTCTTCACTGTACATGGTTTCGGCAAGGAAATCCCTCGCCAGACCCGCAGCTTTATGGCTGGTGTCAGTGATCAGAAACTGATGATCGGCGCGCTTGACGATTGGGATCAGGCAGGAGGCGGCGTCAACCTCTGTGAGGTTTTTGTCCATGTGAAAAAGAGTATCCGTAACACCAAGAGGAGACTTCAACTGTGAAAAAACATATGATCCACCTCAACACCCGCAGATGCATAGCCTGCCACGGCTGTGAGGTGCACTGTAAAGTGAATAAGAGATTACCGGTCGGCCCTTTCCTCTGCGACATCAGCTGTACTCCGCTGAAAATGGTTGGTGGTGTGCCGAAAACAGAAATCACCTTTTCCAGCTGTCGCCACTGTGAAGACCCGCTTTGTGTACCGGTCTGCCCGACCGAGGCAATGGTCCAGCGTGATGACGGCATAGTCTATGTTGACCAGGAAAAATGTATTGGCTGTATGGCCTGCAAGACAGCCTGTCCATGGGATATTCCAGTACAAAACCCAGATGACGGTAAAGCAGTGAAGTGTGATCTCTGCATGGACCGACTCGATGCAGGGCTCAAACCGGCATGTGTTGCTAAATGCACCACCCATGCTTTGAAGCTGGTTGAACTACAGCCAGTATAAAAACTCTACACTACTTTAGATAACCATAATTCCCGGGACACTTATTGTTGTGTCTCAGGAACCAGAATAACAATGAGCCAAAGAAAAAATCAGAAAGAAGGCGACTACCTGGAGGTTTTTCAGGCGGTTACCCGACTCATCAGCAGTGTCCACGATCCACAGCAGGTGATGGATCTGGTCGTCCGACGTCTGCCGGACCTGCTTGAAGTAGATGCCGCAACCATCAGACTGCTCGACAGCACTATGGACAGCTTTGTGCTCGGTGCCGCCTGGGGCGTCTCTGATGAATATCTCTCACGTGCTACCATCGATTCCAAAGAAGTGATGGCGGCCCTCAAGCAGGGTCGTCCCATGGCCAAGACAGATATTGATCTGGCCTGCGACCATGACAGTTGTCGATATATTGCCAGGGAAGGGGTCAAAAGTGTTATGTCCCTGCCGATTCTCTATAAGAGCCAGGTCATAGGAATCCTGCGACTGCTGACCAAAGATTCCAGAGAGTTCACAGACAAGGAACTCAGTTTTGCCCTCTCGCTTGCCGAACAGGTAGGCATGGCTCTCTCCAACGGCAGGATGTTTCAGGAAATGGAAAATCAGGTAAAATTTTTATCTGAACTTCGAGAGATCTCCAGGATTGTCAATTCTACACTGGATCTTGATGAAATCCTCTCTGCTATCGTGGAAAAACTTCCAACCATCCTCCAGGTGAAAGGTTGTACCGTCAGACTCCTCCACCCCGCCACCAATCGATTGGAACTTGCTGCGGCTTCCGGGTTGTCCGAGGGCTATCTCAGCCGAGGCTCCATCAGTAGAGAGGACTCTATATTCAGTGTACTTAAAGGTGAGCCGGTCAGTATTTATGACGCTATCAATGATCCTCGCGTCAACTACCACGAGGCTATTCGTCGCGAAGGTATCCAGTCGATACTGGTGGTACCCATCAAAAATGGCACCGAAATCATAGGGGTTCTGAGATTACTTACCGACGAACACCACTTTTTCTCTGCCGGTGAAACAAATTTCGCTGTAACCGTGGCAGATGAAGGTGGTATCGCTA
>WTAT01000611.1 GCA_013139415.1 Desulforhopalus sp. | reverse complement strand
GTTTACCGGGGTTCGAATATTATCATAATGACAGAACGCATTTGAGCCTTGAAAAAGATTCGCCCGACAGCCGGCCGATACAACCCAGACCTGCCGGCAAGTGCAAGATAATCGCTTTGCCGCGGATCGGTGGGCTACATCATCGATACGAGTGGAAAAAAGCGGCCTGAAAATATAAATCGTCATGAGACCATCAAACGATCTTTGCTGATCTGTGCCCGGAAACGATCTCAATCAAAGATTTCGCCTTGAAATCGTTTGGTTCAAATGAACCTGACTCCGGATAATTGCATTCAATCGCTGCACAGAGCATGATGTATTACGACATATTTGCCACGGATTAATTTTTGCGAAGGACAGGTACTACAGATACGGCAAAATACTGGTGTTTATAAACCGGATCTTTTTGCTGCAACGCCTCCTAAACCTAACGCCTTTCACCCTCTATTCGAGATAGATAAGTAGCATTTATCGAACAGTTTCATTGTTCTTTTACAATCTTTACAACGCTAACTTTCTCTTTAGATGAGTTCGGTTTAAAAGGTTTTGGAGTTCTCGGAGGTGAACTATCTTTCATCATTAGTTCGTTGAAGAAGTCTGGAAATGTATTGTTTTTATAATATTTCTCGAGCGAATCCATGTCTATTATGGGGCAGTTAAAGTTGTTGATTTTTAAGTACCTTTCAATAACATCTCGAGAATCACGAACAATTCTAATATCAGTATCCTCAACAACATTATAAACTACGGCTGCAACGACAAGTTTCCTACTTCTTGCAATCTCAAGGGCATTTAATGTGTGGTTAATCGAGCCAAGCCTTGAACTCGTGACTATTACCAGGGGGTACTGATGTTCCTCTACAAAATCTAGAATGGTAAAATCGTCCCCCAGAGGCACAGAAAGTCCACCTGCTCCTTCTAAAAAAACAACATCAAACTGTTCTTGTAATTTTAATGTTGCTTGGTTTATAAGCATACAATCTATTCTTGTGTCTTCTAGTTGAGCAGCAAGGTGGGGCGAGCATGGAACCTCAAAAAGATAAGGGCAGGTGGTCCCTTCTTTATCGACATGGAGTAAATCTATCCCCATTATCTCACGATGCTTAACTATATCCTCACTCACCTTAACGCATCCGGTCTGAACCATTTTCTGAGTGATGACATTGATCCCATTTTTGAGAAATGATCGGGCCATTAGCCCTGTGGCAATAGTCTTTCCAATTCCTGTGTCAATGCCAGTTACGAAAAAGAGGTTGCATCTATTTACGATCTTCCCCATTGGATTACGTCTCCTTCTTCGCAATTATTGTCGTAGAAAAATACGATACGGGAATTCCTTGTTCAGTCACAAACTCCTCTCGATACCTTTTTTCAAATTCTCTCAATTGAGAATGACTCCATTTTTCACCACCTATACCACCCACACCGGTATCCTTAATATGTCGCACCACTGCACGAACAGAGGGCAAGAACAACTGGTCAACCTTGCTTTCTTGAACAGTTACCTTAAATCTTTTACTTACTAACTGCAGAAGTGTATTTAAAGAAAGATACTGCAATCCCTTTCCCGTTAGTTTGCGCACCTCCCCCATTGTCCCAGGTCCAAATAAAGAGAATGCCAAAACCCCTTGTTCTTTAAGACTACGATGAAACTTTTCAAACAGAGCATCCAGATCATCTATCCACTGGAATGTTGACGATGAAATGATTAAATCCAAATCCCCTGGAATAGAACAGAGCTCAATATCACCTGGCAGAGTTGATACATCTCTTACATTACAAAGAGCAGGCCTACCTGTTGTTAATTCACAGAACTCGGGCACAATATCGTTGAGGTACAAACTTTCTATCTCACACTTTTCACAGAGAAAGTCAGTCAACAAACCAGTACAGCACCCAACTTCAAGAACACTGTTATATTTACACGTGTTGCTGGTCATCAGGAGAGCTACAAGTTGCTGGCTGATACGCCGTTGAACAATGGCATTCTGTTCATAGGTTTTGCGACTTGACCTAAAAGAATCAACAACACGATTTTTATCCACCCTGACATTCTTTTTGCTTAAACTATTCATGTATCACCAGAATTATTCGTGCTCGGGACTTGATGGCAATCCGGGCAACCACATTTCCATTAGCTGCTCCCAATTATCGAACCTACTAAAAGGGTAGTGCGCTTCTTCTAATAAAATGATTTTGCAATCTCCGGTTGCTTGCCAGAAAGAAACCTGATTTTTAGTAGGTACCACCAAATCACTCGTTGAAATCAGGATATCCCTATATATTGAATCTCTACCGGGCAAACAATTGACACTGTTTTTAAGTACTGCTAACTCATAAAGTTGATCATGAACAGATCGCTGAGGCTGGCGCAGTATAAACTTATCAAGGATCGATTTTCTCCGGCACATTCGTTTGTAAAATTTCAATCTGGTCTGCTCGCTGTAATGTTCCTGCGTAGAAGTATAGACAGCTGTAGGAATGCCAAAGTCATCATCAATCGGGCAAAGAGTTCCATTAATGGCAATAGCCCGTGATAAATGACTTTTGAATTTAGAAAACAGCTTTTGACCTGCCCATACACCCATTGACCAACCAACCAATGAGCAACTCCCATATTGGGGAAAAAGTTCTTGAAAATCTACCTGACACTCAAAGTCGGTATAGTCCCATAAAGTTAACACATCAAATGTTTCACTTTTCATATGGAGGACAGGGTTTTGATCCATCCCCCATCCGTTGCAGAAAACGATGAGATCTTCTAGCCCTTTTTTCTGTAACCAGTACGATTTCATAGTAAATCAAAAATCAACATGGGCCACTCTCGTTGACCAAGGTTGCAATCTTATCA
>WTAT01000388.1 GCA_013139415.1 Desulforhopalus sp. | reverse complement strand
GAATTGAGACCGGCTCACCTACTGTGCAACCGGTTAGCTCGCAAAAAATTTCCAGGCGGTGGACCAAAGCCTCACAGATATTGCTGCCGATAGTCTGAATATCTAAAATACCAATGGTTTTGGTCGCAAAATCGGGGATAACAGGTTCTGTGCTGTTCCATCCTTTTAGTGGTTTTGTCGCGGAACCATCAGCTTCAATCAATAGCAAATCATAGAGTTTTCGCTTACAGGAAAGCAGATCCACAGCAACTCCTGTCATTTTGCCAGCAACAGGGGTTGGCTTACCGCCCACATAGATGCCGGGGGCAACCACAGAAGCTGGAGAAAAGAGCTTCCCGCTCAAATCCAGTGCATCATACTGATCAACATCCGGCACAAGTATTTTAGTGCTGGTGGTTACCAGCACCTTTAAATTCTGCTCTCTTGCTTCTCCTGCCAGGCGAAACATAAGTGAGGTCTTGCCACCTGCACCAGAAAAACAGACCACATCACCCCGCTGTATCCCCAGAGCCTCTAAGAAAGAGTATTCTTTGCTCTTACTCCCGCTGACCATTTTTATTCATCATCCCCAGTAAGACCTTTTCTGCAGTAATAGGTAGATCTCGGAAATATACCCCTGTTGCATTGTAGATTGCCTGGGCAATAGCGGGGGCTGGTGTATTGCAGACCACCTCAAGGGGGTACTAAATAGAGTGCCCCTTGGGTACTTTTTACAACGCCATCAGACAAGCTCGGCCATGATCTGATTGGAGAGAGGCCATCCCTTAGAGGTAATGCGGAGGTGGGTTTCGGTCAACTCCAGAAATCCCAAAGCCAGCAGTTTTTCAAGAGTCGAACCGTAATAGTCTTCAAGTTCCAAGGCATACCTTTCATACAAAGCTGTACGTGCAACCCCCTGTACCATCCGCAGTCCCATAATCACCGTTTCCCTGAAAGAATCCTCCACGGATAGACTTTCTTTTTCTATCACGACTGATTCTTGTCGATTGATCCGGCTGATATACTCGACGGGGTCGGCAATCCGGCGCTCCCGTACCCCCAGCATACAACTCACAGCCGATGCTCCAGCAGCCAGATAATCAGCGTTCTGCCAATAGTTGATATTGTGGCGACATTCACTCCCCTCTCTCGCATAGTTTGAGGTCTCATACTGATGAAGTCCGGCCGAGCTGCAGAGCTCATTGGTGATTTCATCCATCAAAATGATTTCTTCTTCTGCAGGGAGACTCAAGGTGTTGTTTTCAAGAAGCGTGTGAAACGGTGTATCAGGCTCAATCGTCAACTGATATAAAGAGAGATGCTCCGGCAGAAATGAGAGACCTTTTTCCAGCGTTTTCCGCCAGGAATCTCTATTCTGGCCAGGCAAGCCGTACATCAAATCAAGATTAATATTGTCAAAACCTGCAGCTCTGGCAGCCTTGATTGCCAAGCATGCCCCCTTCTTGTTATGAACACGTCCAACGAGTTCAAGCTCCCGGTTATCAAACGACTGCACCCCAAGAGAGAGCCGATTAACCCCGACCTCCAGAAGTGCTTCAAGATACCAAGCGTCCACCGTGCCGGGGTTGGCCTCCACACTGATCTCAGCACCGGGTGCTGTACCAAAGAGATCAAGAGAGGAGTGTATAACTCCCTGCAGAAGCTCACGCGGCAGGCAGGTCGGTGTGCCCCCTCCGACAAACAGGGAATCCAGTCCCGGGTTGTCAGTTATTTCACTCTTTACTTCGGCAAGACGCGTGAGTTCCAGGATCAGAGCGGCAACATAGGGAGCATACAGCTCCTGGCCACCAGCACTAGAACTAAAGGAACAATAGTGACACTTGCTGAGGCAAAAAGGAATATGAAGATAGAGTGCTGCCATTATTGCTGCCATTATCTATTAAAGGACTCCATGGCTGTCTGACAATCCTCTCTAACTGAGTCCATTAAGCCGTTATCGGCGAAACTGTACGACCCATCACCAATTATCAAATGATCCAACAGTTGGAGCTGCATATACCTGCAGAGCAGAGCGAGTGTTTTGGTGAGTTTGATATCCTGGGCCGATGGCTTCAGACTACCGGAGGGGTGATTGTGGGCAATTATCAGTGCCGCCGCATGAAACTCAAGGGCTCGTTTAATAATTTCCCTGGGATAGACGGTATTGACGTTTAGGGTGCCTTCAGCCACAACCTCCGAATCGATTATGGCATGTGAAGAGTCGAGAAAGATAACGGTCAAAACTTCTTTTTTAAGACCGCGCATCGAATGAATCAGATACTCCGCCACCTCCCCCGAAGAATGAAGAAAGCGTTTACCATGGAGTCGTTCTTTGAGATAATAGCTGGCCACTGCATGAACAAAATGAAGAGCAAAACCGTTCTTTGGACCGACTCCTTTCACCTCTTGCAGGGAAGCAATTGGCGCTTCTAACACCTTGGCAAAGGAGCTATATTTAGCAAGAAGCGTGCGGGCCGGTTCCTTGCAATCGCTTCTTGGTGTGCCAAAAGATAACAACAACTCGAGGATCTCAACATCACTAAAGCCGTCAAGACCTTTGGCCAGGAATCGATCACGCAATCGAGCCCGGTGACCTTTTCCTTTTTTCTGCCAGAGCTCTTTTTCCACCCCGATTCACCACCTGGTTTGTTTATCAGCCGCTCTTTTGAAAAAAAGCATAGAACATAAAATTTGGATGGCTAAGTAGATAAGCACAGACTTCGAAAAGCCTCATATGTGAGGCGCGCAAAATTTATATTATTTCGGCGTACTAGAGTACGTCGTAATGATATAAATTTTGTACCCCAAGGGCACTTCCTGCGGGGCGCACAACGAAGTAGATGAGGAGTTTTTACGACGCCAGCTCTTTTGAAAACAGCTCATTGGCCAATTTCGGATTGGCCTGTCCCTTGGTTTTTTTCATGAGCTGGCCGACAAAAAATCCCATTAACTTAGTCTTTCCTGCTCGAAAATCCTCAGCCTGACTCGGATTAGCGTCGACAATTTCTTTTACCAGCGCCGACAGTTCCCCCACATCGGAAACCTGAGCCAGATTTTTCTCTTGAACAATCGTTGCCGGATCTTTGCCGTTTTCCATCATATCGAGGAAAACGGACTTGGCAATTTTACCACTGATGGTGTTTTTCTCCACCATCAACAACAGAGCTGCCAGCTGTGCCGCGGTGACCTTGCAGGAGGATATATCTTCACCTTTCAGCTCCCGCATCAACTCAGTCATAATCCAGTTGGAGGCTTTTTTGGCCTGTGCTCCTCCCTTAACCGTTTGCTCAAAATATTCTGCCACCGCACGGTCTGCAGTCAGTAAAACGGCATCGTACTCCGGCAGTTCGTATTGCTCTACAAACCTTGCTTTACGCTGATCGGGGAGTTCGGGCAGCGAGCCACGGACCTCTTCAATCCATTCTTCGCTGATCTCAATGGGAACTAAGTCCGGACATGGAAAGTATCGGTAATCATGGGCATCTTCCTTGCTACGCATGGATTCCGAGCAGTTTTTGTCAGGGTCCCAGAGCAGCGTTTCCTGGATGATTTTTCCTCCATCGAGCAGTATATCTCTTTGCCTGCGAACCTCGTATTCCAAAGCTCTCTGAACATTGCGGAACGAGTTCATATTTTTTAGTTCCGTCCGGGTACCCAACTCTTCCTGACCAACAGGGCGAAGAGATATATTGGCATCACAGCGAAAACTCCCCTCCTGCATATTACCGTCACATATATCCAGATAGCGAAGAATAGCATGGAGTTGTTTTAAATAGGCAGCAGCCTCCTGGGGAGAACGAATATCGGGCTCTGAGACAATTTCCAGCAGCGGCGTACCTGTACGATTCAGATCGACATGGGAGACTGGCTCCACCTCATCGTGGATCAGCTTGCCCGCATCCTCTTCCATGTGAATACGGGTAATACCGATAATTTTTTTCTGGCCATCAACCTCAATTTCAATCTCACCACGGCCGATAATCGGCAGATCAAACTGTGAGGTCTGATAGCCTTTGGGCAGGTCTGGATAAAAGTAATTCTTCCGGGCAAACTGACTAAAGCGATTAATTGTTGAATTGGTGGCCAAACCGAGCTTTATTGCGAATTCAACGACCCTTTTATTCAACACCGGAAGAACACCGGGCATCCCCAGGCAAATGGGGCAGGTGTTGCTGTTTGGTGGAGCACCAAATTTCGTCGAGCATCCGCAAAAAATCTTCGTGACTGTTTTTAGCTGGGCATGAATCTCCAGCCCTATTACTGTTTCAAACTCCATAGCTTCCCTGAATACCTAGTGACCTAGAAATTATTATTTTGTTACTCCTACTGAAAAGAATACCCCTCAAGGGGGTACTGAAAAGAGCACCGCCCTGTTCAACGGGATTAATTTACATTTCAAGTAAATCTTAGACAACGACGTCTGATTTTGCGACCCAGGCCCTGATCTTTTGCAACTCGTCATGCCATCCTTCACTTAAACGCACGTTGAGGAACATGCTGAACAAACCATTCACCAGCTTGATCAGCTCCTCAAAGAGATAGACACGCTCAAGGATCATTCCCTCAACTTCTTCCGGGCTATCACTCTTATCATTTTCAGTCGTTTCCGTTTTCGGCAACTTCACATTTCTGAACTCCATCAGTGCTGCTGCCAGGGTAAAGCTGTATTCGTAATCTCTGTGGCCGATAATAATGCGTGCCTGCTCCAACTTCTTGCCCATTCGCAGGCCGGTTCGAGCTTCCTGCAACTCAGCCTGCAGGCCGGTACAGACAATTTTTTCCATCGACTCGCCTTCTCCGGATTCAAGCAGCATGTGTTTCTCAAAGACGACTGTTATATCCCCTTCGCCCGGAAGATCCACACTACCACCACGCTCTTCACTTTTCCACCAGAGCCAGGTGAGAAACTCCTGTCCCAGAAATCGTTTTTCAACGATAAGATCAACTAAATCCATCACTTTATTACCACCTTGCTTTATGAGTGTGTTGATTTACAAAGATTTTCGTTCGATATCAAGGCATATGAAAAAAATAACCTGAGGCATATAGCCGATATCGAAGTCTCGTTAGACTCGCTTATCTCCGAAGATTATTTTTTCATATAACGCAGAGATCGGGCTCATTTATGTCTCATGGGAGAATTATTTGTCCGTATTTCACACAAAGATATCAGGAGATATCCTCTCCAGCACAGCCAACTGCTCTTTGTCGATCAGGTGCTCTGCTGTTGTATAGGGAATTTGCTGCCGGATAAGCAGTCCAAAACTCTCTTTGAAGAAATCTTCGAGGACAGCATGTATCTTTTTGTTGGTTGAAAAAAAGAGCAGTGTCGAATCACTGAGACTCCAGCAAAGCTCAAAGATTGAGGGTATAGGTATCGCCTTGCGCATGAGGTCTGTGCTGACCCGCTCTTTAATTTCGACCTTCATCGCCCTGCTCAACTTCGGCAGCTGTTTTTCCAGCCGAACCCTCTCCTCTTCCTTCTGGACGACTTTTTTCAATATTGCCGGAGAGACCTTCCTTTCGTCGATGCGCAAAGTCAGGGTGATATAGTCACCAGCTGCGTATGATGCATACTGAAACTGAGAATCAAACATATTAAGCACAGATACCCAGCCTATTGAGTACTCATCATAGCTGTCATCGATATCCTGGAAGGAAAAAGCAACGACCCTGTCTGCAATGAAGTCCAAAGTGTTTTCCGGTAGTTCGCCCAGGACGGAAAACCTCACAAAACTGGCAGATCCTTTCAATAAACCCATATAAAACCGATTGGTAGAGATTGGTGAAATGTTTTTGAAATATCAGGCAGCAGATACCTTTACGATACTATTTGTTTCCCATAGAATCAAACAGACTATCCACTTGCTGAAAATTGAACGCTATTCTGTTCTCTCATATAGCACTCCTTGCTCTGTGTCTCAACTTTTTTATCCTGGCCGCTTACAACAGAATACTCCAAATGCCCGACTATCCTTGACGCAACCAACAACAAATGATAAAAGAAATAAAAGAGGAAAAAACATATTGACACATCTTCGTCGACCATGTATAAAGACTTCCTCCACGGGTCGTTAACTCAGCTGGTAGAGTATCTGACTTTTAATCAGAGAGTCGGGCGTTCGAGCCGCCCACGACCCACCAGAAATTTTGTCCCCATCGTCTAGTCAGGTCCAGGACATCGGCCTTTCACGCCGACAACACCGGTTCGAATCCGGTTGGGGACGCCATATAAGAAAAACGGGTAGTTAGACTAGTTCTAGCTACCCGTTTTTTTGTGCTTACAAACAGTTATCCAACCTCTGCACTTTAAAAGAACAAAAAACCAGATCCAGAATTCTGAATCTGACCCTAGTAGCGAATGTCCTGCGCAAATCATAACACTTGAAGGTGATGCCCAAAGCTTTTGATAAACGTCTCAGAGTGGGTCTCTCATCGCTTATATGGCAGTGTTTTTTCTGGGTGGAAGGAAAGATATACAAGGTGTCGTTCTTTGATTTATTCAGGATACT
>WTAT01000351.1 GCA_013139415.1 Desulforhopalus sp. | reverse complement strand
TATCATCAGCAAGCAAAGGAACTTTGACACTTGAAGCTAAAAAGTCGAGAATCTGTTCAGCTGAGTGCAGTTTCTCTGTAATAAGAGCATTTTTATACTGTTCCCAGAAAAATCCCCCCACCACGCTCACCAAAAAACCGGCAAACAAAAAAACAACCACAGTAACCCTCAGGAACAAGGGTAGGCGCAACTGCTTTATTGCTTGGCTGTTTGTCTCTATATCTTTGTTTGAAAATTGCATGTTTTTATACGCTAACCCCGATTAATGGGAAAATCAGCCAGGATTCTTTTCAATACCCCCTTGAGGGGTGTTCTTTTTAATACTCGCTTGACGGGTACTCTTTTCAATGCCCTTGAGTGTACTCAGAAAAGAATTGTAAAACAACTTAACTGGCCTGCTAACAGTGCATTTTCTTGTCCGATTTGGCGGGAATTCACTCGCTTTTCAAAATCATTTTTCAGAAAAAGTGCAGTTATTTGACCGAGAATTGTGTTACAATAATTCGGGTTTAGGATCTGCCTGTATTTACATGTTTTTTTAAATATAATACAGGAAGCTCACCAAGCCTTCATTTATCAAATATGTTTTGTATTTTTATGAGACAGCAGTGATAAAAATTGATGAACAAATCTACGGAACCTAATTCTTTATGACTTCTTTTCAGGCAAAGCAGCTCGGAAAATATATTATTCTTGACCAATTGGCAGTAGGAGGTATGGCAGAACTTTTTCGGGCCATGATCACCAGTGTTCAGGGCTTTGAGAAACTGATCGCTATAAAAAAAATCCTTCCCCACCTCGCCAGTGAAGAAGACCTGGTCAGCTCATTTATAGATGAGGCAAAACTTGCCGCTCTCCTGCATCATCAAAATATCGTTCAAATTTACGATTTCGGTCGCCTGGAAGAGACGTATTTCATCGCCATGGAGTATCTCCTTGGCAAAGACTGCCGCATCATCAGCAATAAAGCCAAAGAGAAGAAAATTCCCCTGGACCGCCAAAACGCCCTTTTTATTGTCTCCCGAATTTGTGCCGGTTTGGACTATGCCCATAAACTTAAAGATTTTCAGGGAAAATCTTTAAATATAATCCATCGAGATATCAGCCCTCAGAATATCCTCATCACCTATGAAGGTGATGTAAAAATCGTTGATTTCGGCATTGCCAAGGCTGCCAGCCAGAACACCCAGACACAGATGGGATTGATCAAAGGCAAAATAGCATATATGTCTCCCGAACAGGCGGCCGGTAAAACCATAGATCACCGGTCCGACATTTTTGCATGTGGTATCATTCTTTATGAGTTGATAACCGGAAAACGTATGTTTTCCGGAGACACCATGCATATTTTATCCAAGATTCGAGATGCCGATTATGTCAAACCTGACGAGTCGCAAAGCGATCTTCCCGTAAAACTGCTTGAGGTGTTTGACCGAGCCCTTCAGAAAGAACCAGCGGATCGTTATCAAACCTGCGGTGACATGCTCAATGATATTGAGGAATGCATGCAGCTTGGTACGCATCCATCGCCTCAAGGGCTGGCAAAATATATGAAAACACTTTTTGCAGAAGAGATTGTTGCGGAAGAACAACATTTGCAAAAAATCACCAAAATCGGCCTCATGCAGGGCAAGAAAGAAGCTCCTGCGTCCACTTCACTGAAACAGGATAAACCAGCGGCAATAAAATCAGAAGGCACATCAAGTTCCGACAAAAAAGATGACAGTCATATTTCTACGGACCTGATACAATCCATTAAAACGAAAAAACCTTTGCTTGCGGCAATAGCGGCCGGACTCTTTTTGGTCATCGTACTCTTTGCTGTTTTCAGTCAAAAAGGAGATGAGCCGGCTCCATCACAGGTCGCAGAGGTCGCTCCACCTGCTCAAAAAATTGAGAAACCTGAAATTCCCGAGGGAACTCCACCTGTCAAAGAAATCGAACTACCTGAGGTTACCGAAGAAGCGCCGGGCACTGAGACGTACCAAAAAGCCATGGATGCCCTGATTGACCAACGTTATACTGAAGCTATCAGCTACTTTGAGGAGCTCCTTCTCCTTGGCCCGGGAATGAAAGATAAAATTGCCTTACCCTATGCCGAGGCCTTAGTCGGACAGGCCAATAGCTTGATTGAAACAGACCCTCAGCAGGCTATTAGTCTTTTTCAAAAAGCCATTCAGCTCGATCCAAATAGCGAACAGGCCCATTTTCAACTTGGCATGGTCTTCATGAAGCAAAAGGACTATCCCGCCGCAATTGAAAGCTACGAAAATGTCATTGAATTAAATCCGGATTTCCCGGACACTTTTTTCAATCTTGGCTTTATTAGTGCCCTATCAAAAGATTATGCCAGGGCAGAGGAAATGTTTGCCCGGGTTGTTGAACTCAGCCCGTACTATGTTGACGAAGCGCTTTTTAACCTTGCTCTGGTTCAGCGTAAGCTTGGTAAAAAAGACGAAAGCCTTGCCAATCTTGAGAGGGCTGTGCAAGTTAACCCCAACAACGAATTGGCCCAAAATTACCTCAAAAAACTGAAAGGAGTTTCCAAAGAATGATCCTCTGCCGGTACGTGAATGTTATATTTTTCCTCGGCTTGACACTGTCTGTTATCTGTGCAGGCTGTATGTTCAAAACTACGCAGGATGAGACTGCGGCAACAGCGGTAGAGCCTCCCGCCCAAACCCAAGTAGATTATCCAGGTGCAGTCTATGAAGCGGGAGATGCGGCCTACCCTGATGGCTACTACATCCACACTGTCACATTATCCGACGAGAGCCTTTCGATCATTGCCAAATGGTTTACGGGTAATCTGATGAACTGGGAAGCGCTGGCAAAATGTAACCCTACCATCAATCCTAACCGCATATTTTTGGGAAATACGATTAGGATTCCACGCGTTATCATGACCAGACACACAGCCATGACTCGCGAATTTGTAGAAGAATCTCAGCCCCGACCAAAGCGGCAAAAAGGGACAATCCCCTCTCACACTGAAGACACGACACCCGTAGAAACAGAAACGACACCTGCCGCTGTTCAGGCTGACCCGGAACCTGTAGAGGAAGACGAGCCCTTACTCTTCGGCCCCAAAGGATATTCCAGGGATTAATAAAGGATGGAGCGAGCCCCGCGCCCGGCAGCTCCAACCTCTATGGAATCTGAACAGTAGCCTGCCCAGCACTTGTCACCGTTATGACACCTCCATAGGAACAGGTCAATGTAGAGGTGTCGTCCAAGGCCGGCTGGTTAGCAATGAGAACCGTAGGTACCCCTGGAGCCCAGGGAGAGGCTGTCGCAGGCACGCAGGGTGCAGGAGTGGGTGTACCGGAGGCAGCAGCAGTGGCAGCAGCCACAGCCGGATTTGACTGGGTCGTGCACATGACAAAAGACACGATGTTCTTTATAGGCTTGTGATCCATGATATTGGCATCGGGCGTGGTGGTTAACACCTTGTTCTCCGGTGTCACAATCAGTACGCTTGGCGCCGTGCCAAAACTGCATTGCAATATTGCTCCTGCACATACCTGCATTGCCATTGATCTCTCCTTAAATCAATCTTGTTTAAAATCAATCTTGTTTATTGTGGACGTTGCATATTTCAACAGCTTTTCAGTCTGTCAAAATAAATACCAGGCGAAGAACCAGGGATGACGTGGGCGTTTACTGTTTTTTCATAGAATTCCACCGAATCGGCATCGCCGACAATCGCATAAGCATAACCTCCGGCAGCCATGGCATGCAGGCATTTGAGTAATAAGGCAGTAGCGATACCCTTCCCCCTGAATTTTTCAGCAACCCCCACAGGACCGAAGTAATTTTTCATGCTGCTGTCATGGCAGGCAAAACCAACAAGCCCCCTGTCCTTGGTAGCAAGATAACAAGCAACCGGTTGCCTGGCAAAAGCTATATCGCATTCGCTGGCCCATAGCTTTCCGAAAGTCTCCCGCACCCATTTAACTACCTGATGTTTATCACAGGCGAGACCTTTGCGGATGGAAATGTCTTCCTTTTTCAGTTGTTCCAGCCTGGGGCGATCATCAGGCAGATCATAAAGTTTTACAATAAGATCGTACACGTTATTTTAGCTCCATGGTCCCGCAAGACGGGTGAGAGGATCAGCTATCGACTGGAATCGGCCTAAACGCACTGTATCCTGGTTTAAAAAAGAAAGAAGAGGCATCAGCCCTTTATCAATAATTTCTTCAGCCCCACGCTGACTGAGCATTATTTCTGCACAGGGTTTCAGATGGGATTCCCCCGCTTCCTTGTACAGATGAAGTGGCAGAGAATTGATTTCTAAAACGCTGCCTGGTCGCATCTGCCAACCTTGAGCACTAAAGCTCTGACCAAGCAACAACATTATGGCGAAACAGGGATT
>WTAT01000052.1 GCA_013139415.1 Desulforhopalus sp. | reverse complement strand
GGGGGCCGGCCAGACATGGCCCAGGGCGGAGGGCCGAAATCTGAAGCCTTACAAGAGTCTCTAGAAAGCGTATTTGATCTCGTTCCAGACTGAGAAGGGCAGCCTCCGGCCTGGAGGGCCTACGGCCGGAGGGAGGGCAGCCGACTTCGCCTCATGGCTACGGCGTGCCAAGAAGGGTAGAGTGGAGAGTAAAACGACGCGGCGACAGGAAGACACGGAGACGCGGCGCACGATAGTATTTGAATGACTTAAACGATTTAAGCGACTTTAACGATTTCAACGACTTTAACAATTAAACGCTGAGAATGATGCTGGCTTAATTTCCTTAAGTGACCAGATCCTGAGTACCGTCACTTCTTTTTGTCTCTCTCACCTGTTCCAATTCAAACCTCAGCCAGGCCACCTCCTGTGTCAATCTTCGGTTCCTATCAAAGAGCTGACTGATGGCCAGGGTGAAGTGCAACACAATAGCCAACAGAAAGAGAAAGGCAACGAGGGAGAGGGTGGTCAAATGGTGTAGCCGAACGATGCGTGAAATCGCATTTAGTGAATTCGGCCAGATCCCAAAGATAAAAATACTTACAGCCGTCAGCAACCAAATGATGGCATAATGCTCTTTCAGTCGGTCTTGTCGGATGAGCTCAATGATGATCCCCACCAGAGTGAAGCAGAGAATGCCAATGATGACCCGCAGATGAGTGGCGATTTCCATCATCTCCTATTTCCTCCTTTTGATCACGGCAACCAGGACAGCCAGAGTTACTTTCAGCATATAATACGCCCCTGCAGTTGCCGATATGGAAGATTTGCCCTCCTGGCGATGGTTCATCTCAACCGGAATCTCAATGAATTTCATCCCATTGCGGTGTAAGGTGATCAGGGCCTCGACTTCGGGATAGTCGTGAGGATAGGTCTCTACCAGTAAAACGATGGCTTTACGATTTATGGCCCTGAATCCAGAGGTGGTATCGTACACCTTCTTGCCAACAATTGCGCTGACGAGAAAGGAGAAAACCTTGATTCCAAAAGCCCTAAAGAATGGGGGCCGATATGCTGTGGACTGGACAAAGCGCGAGCCGATTGCCACATCCACCCCATCTTCCAAGGCTGCTAACAAGCTTGGAATCTCACTTGTCGGGTGCTGACCATCGCCGTCCACCTGGACGGCAAAGTCATAACCCTTCTCCTTGGCAAAGAGAAATCCACTTTGGACGGCGCTGCCAATGCCCATATTGTAGGGCAAGGTGATGACCTGGGCGCCACTTTCCCTCGCCTTTCTCGCAGTTCGGTCCTGGGAGCCGTCGTTAACCACAAGGATATCCGCATCTGCAACCTGTCCACGGATATTTTCAACAACTCCGGCAATGGAGCCCTCTTCATTGTAGGCCGGAATGATGATCAAGGTTGTTTTGGACAAATTCTTGTCCATAGTCAGCTTTTCATTATCTATTGAGCATTGCAGCCGTTTGCTGTTTACCGTTTACTGCCCACGCCGAAACCGAATCGCAAAATACCGACACAGAAGCCGATTGTGCGGGCAAAACCCCTCATAAAAGTAACGCCGGCATAAGGGAGGGCTTCAGTCCTGCCATCTCTCAACCACCAATGAACAGGCCAGGAGAGTTGTATCAGGCTATAAATCGCTACAACGGCAACCAAGGGCAGCGTGAAGCTTGTAATGCCAAGCAGAGCAAGACCCGACAGCCCCATGAATCCTAGTACCAGAATCGGTTCAAATTTGTCCTTTGGCCGGGTATAATCGTCCCCAGCTCGCATATCCGGATGCTGCTTGTAAAGCCTGGCTCGCCAGAACACGTGACGATACTGCTCTCTGAGGTATCTCCAGAGCTTTTCCGGATGATGATGTGCCACCTTGGCCTGGGGTCGAAATGCAATTAACCAGCCCCCCTTGAAGATTCTATATGAGAGATCATTATCCTCTCCGCTGGCCCGGCGATAAACAGGATCGAACCCTCCAGTTGCGGCCAGAACGAACCGCGGAATGGCCACATTATAAGAACCAAAGGCCCGGATAAAACCTGACATTCTGCTATGTCGTTCGATAATTTCCTGGTGCACACAGCGTGCCAACCACGAATCACTGTTGGCAATATCGTAACTGCCCGCCACCGCACCCACTTTCGGGTCGGTGAAACCCTGCAACAGACTTGTCAACCAACCCCCTGCAGGGATGCAGTCAGAATCAGTAAAACAGATAACCAGACCCGTAGCAGACTGCCAACCTCGATTACGCGCCGATGCCGGTCCTGCATTTGCTTGCCTGATTACCTGGGCGCCCGCCGCTTCAGCCACCTCCGAGGTGTTATCGGTGGAGCCGTCATCCACCACAATCACTTCTATCTCCAGACTGCCTTTCGCCTGAGACAGACTCTGCCGAACCGCCTCACCAATGCTTTGGCTGGCATTGTGCGCCGGTATGACCACACTGGCTTTCATATCTTCTAACTACCTCATTGGTTCACTTCCCAAGCCTCAGCATTGGCAGCACATCAGCCCGGATATTTCATGAATCACCTGCTGCGTTTATCAGGCCTCCAATCGGAGCCTTTTTGGAAAAAGGGCTTGTCACCTCAGCTTAGTCAAGGAAGCAGTCTGCAGTGCAAATTATAAGACTTGCTGCTACAATCTACATGGAACGAACGTGGTGTCAATGGGTTACTCGCAGGATGACTGGGGTGAGGGCTCATGGGTCGATCGATTTCTCCTGCTGCAACTGCTTGTGCATGACTTTTGCACGGTGACTACCATAATGCTGCTCTAGCGGACAAAGATACGATGAATATCGGGCTATACGTCGAACATCTTCACGGGAAAAAGACTGGGGTTGGACAGTACGGTTTTAACATTACCCTTAACCTGTCCAGACTCGACCCCGAAAACCATTACTATCTCTTTACCCCATCCCCTCTCGGCCATGCGGATACGGAGAAGTTGGCCGAGTATCCAAATATCAAGATTTTCGACCACAATGCTCTCGGAAGGCTCATCTCCAACGACATAATATTAATTCCCCTGTGGCTGCAATTCTATCTTCCATTCCTGTGCAAACGAATCGGGCTGGACGTATACCTACATACCGGGAGTATATGGCCCCTTCTACTGTTTAGACTAGCCAAATGCCAGGTTGTTTTTATTCACGATGTGATCCCCCTACCATTCCCGGAATACCACCTCAAGCACACCTATTATTACTACCGGTTAAGCAGAACTC
This sequence comes from Desulforhopalus sp., assembly GCA_013139415.1. Taxonomy (GTDB): domain Bacteria; phylum Desulfobacterota; class Desulfobulbia; order Desulfobulbales; family Desulfocapsaceae; genus Desulforhopalus_A. Next base: position 5,210 of record WTAT01000052.1, on the reverse strand, counting down.
TTAATTTGCGTAATTTCGATAGAATCATTGTCAATTCAGAGACCACCAAAAAAGATCTCATGGCCCATTTCGGGGTTCCTGAGGAGCGTATCTTCATCTCGCTTCTCGGAAAGGACGAGCGTTTCATGAAGATCGAAGATCCAGCCCGGAACAATGGTGTACGTGAGAAGTATGGCTTGCCAGAGTCGTACATTCTGTTCGCGGGAACACTGGAACCGAGGAAGAATATTACCAGGCTGCTGAATGCGTATGCTATGAGCAAGGCTCGGGTGGGATTGAAGCTAGTCATCGCTGGCAAAACAGGGTGGTTGTATGAAGAAGTATTCGAGACCGTTGCAAGATTGAACCTCAGAGAAAGAGTGATTTTTGCCGGTTTTGTAGACGACGACGATCTGCCCTCCATCTATTCGATGGCCAGGGTCTTTGTCTTTCCCTCCTTGTACGAGGGTTTCGGCCTGCCAGTCCTGGAAGCAATGGCCTGCGGAGTTCCTGTAAGAACTTCCGAGGTGTGGTCAGTGGTGGAGGTTGCCGGAGAGGCTGCGGTCCTTGTGGACCCCCTCAACGTGGAAAGTCTCGCAGAAAACATTGACGAAGTGGCTTTGAACGATGCTACCCATGATCGACTTTGCAGGGCCTCTGCGGCACAGGCAGAAAAATTTGCCTGGGAAAAGACTGCACGACATACTCTGGCTGTACTCAAGGGCTAACTGGAATGGTTAGGGTTAAGTTTTCTCCTCTGCTCCTTCCATCCTCTAATTGCCTCTGCCAATACCCGTTCCAAACGAGAGAGCATCCGCTCTCTGTCAAACAAAGCTGACGCCCGTTCCCGTCCCATTTTCCCCAGTTTATCGGCCAAATCGGGATTCTCCAAAAGGAGGTTGACAGACTCGGCCATTTTGTTGACGTCCCCTCGAGGAACCAAAAAACCGGTTTCACCGTGCCTGAGCCATTCCCGAACCCCACCCACATCAAAGGCCACCACCGGCCTTCCTGCGGCCATTGCCTCAATCCCTACCCGGCCAAAGGGTTCCTCCACAAGCGACGGGAAGATGATTACCTGCGCTTCCGCATACTCTCGCGTGAGTTGTTCTCGATCCAGCCAACCTCGAACAATAAGCCTGTCCTTTAGTTCAGCTCTGGCTGCGGCCTCCAAGAGTTCATCTCTCAGCTCGCCCTCTCCCGCAACCACAAGCTTGGCTCCGAGTGGGAGGTGCTCGGCAATCTTAGGGAGCAGTTGTGTCCCCTTGTTTCTCTCCAGCCTGCCGGCAAAGAGAACCGTGTGGCTTGGCACTGCCGGAGATTCTGGTGAATCTACGTTGACAAATGGAGGCAGTACCTCAATCTTGTCTGCCGAAAACCCGTTTGTCAGTAGATTCTGCCTCATGTAACGGCTGCTCACCAGCAACCGCTCCAGTTCTTGATTTACCCTGATTTCTGCTTTCCGGTAGAGGTAAAGAAGAACCCGAAAAGGAATCCACAGATCCTGCCGGCATAGTTTCACACACTTATAGGAGTGTAGGCGTGAACACGCCTCAGGTGGATCAGCTATGGTCTTGTTGAGGTCTATACAATACATCTCGTGCCCAGGGACAAAGCGGACAGTGGGCGCCATACGTCTAAGAACGTCAACAGCCCAGATATTAAATACGTTTCGGAGTATGACCACGTCTGGTCGTTCCCGTTTCACTATCTGGACCAGTTGCGCCAATCCCCAGATATTGGGCCACAGTTTGCCTCTGAGCACCGGTACACGGTAGGTGGGGCGCTGACTGAAGGAAAGGGTCTTTTCAGTACGAATGTGGTAGATGAATCCCACCCGGTGGCCTCGCTCCTCCAGAGCTGATGCCAACTCGAGTATAGAGGTTTCGAGACCACCCATGGACTCGAGATAAATGTTAACCTGGAATATCTTCATTTTCTTCTTGAAGGCTTTTCCCACGCCAAGGTTGTAAGAACCTTCGGTATTGGCAAGGGAGTGAGGCTATACTTCATTTCCACCAAATAACATCGGCTAATGAAACTTGTATCTGGGTGAGGGCTTAAGATTGATTTTTCGGGTTGACGCTGCTTTTGTAAAAAAGTTTGTTCCCGCGTATGTGTCAAATATTGCCAGTAGCGCCGCAACTGCCTTCAGTGAAAACGGTTTGAGTTTGATCGCCTCAAAAAAATCTCGTCGTGCCAGGTCACGCTTGTTCTCCACGTAGAACTGTGTTCCTGCATGATAATGATGCCAAGAAAACGCGCTGTTTCTCCACTTTGCCACCTTGGGGTCAGAGGTTGAATCGAAAAATTTCTCAAGAGTTCTTTCCCGTTCGGCGGCAAACGGAAGCAAGCTCGTTCCTGTTTTGCTGCCTTCTGTTATTCTGAACCCAGCCAATTCAGAGGGAAGATAGCCGAATCTCATCTGCGTGGCGGCTCTCAGCCAGTAATCAACATCCATGGTATGGTGCAACTCCTCATCAAAAAACCCTATCACCTCAAGAACCTTACGCTTCATGAATACCGTCGGTTGGTAGATGAAATTTTGGCACAATTCCACAAGAAGATCGAAGGGGCGACTCCGCCATACGGAAACGGTTTGACTCTCATCGTTGATGACACAGCAGTCACCATAAACGAGATCAACCTCCTTCTGGTCCGTCATATAACTCAGTGCACGTTGTACTGTGCCGGATAGGTATATGTCGTCGGAATTGAGGTAAGCTATGACCTCTCCACTGACTCTTTTCAATCCCTTGTTAATGGCGTGGGACTGCCCTCGATCCGGTTCGCTGGCCCAGTATGTCAGCCATGGCTCGTACTTTTTGATTACTTCAACGGTATCATCTGTGCTGCCACCATCGGAGATAATGTATTCTAAATTAGGATAGCCCTGGAGCAGTATGGAGCGAATGGTCTCCTCGATGAATTGGCCCTGATTATAGGAAGGTGTAACGATGCTAATCGTCGGCCAGGGAGGGCCATCCGGCTTGGCCTCTGGAATTTGAGGAGTTTCCTCTGTCCAGGGCCAGCCCGACTTCCCCTCAGGAGGTGAAGGAAGTTCACTCAGGATTGGGCAGCGCATATAGACCTCTAGATAAAACACACGAGATTCAGACTTCTGGTTACAGTAGTCTGAAATCTACGGAAATAGCTTTGATAAGATCTCAACTGCACTCTTGCATTTAAACAGCGCGCGCCACCAACAAAACATTCCAAGTTGTCTCATCTGGGTCGTGGTCAATGTCAGGAAAGGCCCCCAGCCGCACAGGAACAAAGCCCGACGATTCCAAGAACAATTCCAACTCCAACGGAAAGAAGAATCGTACTTGATGAGTTTCCTCGGTTTCCGCAACCAATCGGTCTCCCTTTAATTGCCACAGACGGTAATGAACTGTACAGACATGTCGAACGATGTCAAGTTCCCCTGAGGCCACTCGTAAAGTCCTTCCTTCTGGAGTAGAGATTACCTTCACCTTCTGGGATGGGCGTAAATGGAGTACTGCCGGGCCGTACCAGAAATCGCAGATGAGAAGGCCCCCTGAACGGAGGTGGAGGCGAGCCGAATGCAAGGCCGAGAGTACGTCACTGTTTTCCGTTTGATACCCTAAAACAGCAAACATCATTAGCGTTGCATCGAAACGTTGGCCAAGTTCAAGGTGGCGAAGGTCTCCCTCTTTGAATTCAATACTACTGTCCTCAACAAGTTCCGCCACCTTTCTCTGAGCATGTGTGAGCATATCAGGTGAGCTATCCACCCCTACTACCTTGTATCCGCGTTGGGCCAGGGGGATGGCATGATTGCCGCTCCCACACCCCAAATCCAGCACGTCTTGAACCCTCCCATCACCATAACTCTCAAAGATCTGCTCGATCAAATGGCACTCTGCCACATAGTCCTTGTCCTCATAGAGCCCATCGTACGCATCCGCATACATGGAACTGAAGGGTTTGCTCATGAAAGCACCTCTTGCACAGCATCGCACACTCGTACCAACTGATCCTCCGTCAGGGTCAGACCGGAAGGAAGATACAACCCATTCCTGGCAAGGTGTTCCGCCACCGGATATCGTTCCTCGAGGAATAGACCGCGCCTGTGGAATACCGGTTGCTCGTGCATCCCCAGGAAGAAAGGCCGGGTCTCGATACCACGTCTCTTCAACTCTTGGGATAACAATCGGGCATCCATGTCTGTCTCTGGGTTGAGGACAAGGCCGTACATCCAACAGACTCTACTCGACCAGGGTTCTTCTTGCTGAAGTTGCAAACCCGGAATCTTTTTCAACCGGCGCGAATACTCTTGATCCAGCCAGCGCTTCCGGGCTACGATTTCCTCTATCCTTTCCACTTGGGCGAGTCCCAGGGCTGCCTGCATGTTGGTCATCCGAAAATTGAATCCCATTTCCTCATGATGAAAACGTCGGCCCGGTATAAAACAAAGATTGCGAAGGTTTCGGGTTTTCTCGGCAAGTCTGGAGTCATCGGTGAGTACCATCCCCCCCTCACCGGTGGTTATCAGTTTATTGGCGTAGAAACTGAAACAACTCACGGTACCGAAACTCCCACAGCGACGCCACTCCGGACTGTTTGTGTTACGCCCAAAAAGAATTTCACTTCCGTGGGCCTCAGCACCGTCCTCAATAACGGCCAGTCCATATTCATCCGCCAAGTCCAGAAGCGGTTCCATATCCACCGGGTGTCCGTAGATATGCACTGGCATTATGGCCCCTGTCTTTGAGGTGATTTTGGCCTTCACTTGATACACATCCATACACCAAGTACGAGGATCCGAGTCTACCAGAACGGGCACGCAGCCATGGTAAATGACGGCGAGGGCGCAAGAGACAATGGTGAATGTGGGCATGATGATTTCATCACCGGGTTTCAAGTCCAAGGCAGCAACTGCCACCTGGAGGGCGGCAGTTCCGTTGCAAACAGCAACGCCGTACTTCCTTCCGCAATAGGCCGCCCATTTCTGCTCGAATTCCTGGATAAAGCGCCCCGCCGAAGAGACCCATCCGGTGCGAACGCATTCGCTCACGTATTCCAGCTCTCGCTCGCCCAGCAACGGTTCGTTGACCGGTATGGTGCTCAAAATTGCTCCTTCTCCTCTGTTCCTAAATAAGGTCCCTGTTTAACTTCAAAAAAGACCGTGTCTTCAAGCATACGAAAACCATGGGCACCGCCTAGCAGCAAGACAACGTCACCCACTCCCAGTTCGGGACTGGCAA
>WTAT01000494.1 GCA_013139415.1 Desulforhopalus sp. | reverse complement strand
CCATAAGTGGAGAGCTCTACAAGAAAACATTCCCTGGCATTATGCATTACCAGTTGAAACCATTTAGACCTAACCGTTTTATACCTGGTGAGCGAAACATCATTCTTTGGAGAAGAAGAGATTTTTTTCCTTGCTGCCGTGATAAGGAGCCATGGTGGAAACGGTTCTTGTTTCGGCTCTCCTGGTCCTAAATCATGACGAGACATCCATAGCTCTTTATTTAAATCAGATGTAACATTTCTCTTTTCAGGAGAAGATGTCCCCAATTGTGATAATATTTTCTGTAAAAATTTCAGAATATTGATACGTTGGGCTGAGTGTACCACGAGGCTACTCGAAAGATGAGGAGAGTAGATCACTGTGAGTAGGTTTGCTGGAGCTTTTCTGGTCATTCTCAAGCTCCTTTTAGAAAAATAGGATGATGTGCATAAAAATGGAAATACGCTACTTAATGAAAGCCCTCCTTCTTCCACCTTTTACGCAATTAATTCTTCTGTTGTCAGCATGGCTATTACGAAAAAGAATTCCGCGACTGGCGCAAGCTCTTAGTCTGCTTGCCGTCATGAGTTTATGGGTTTTAGGAACTCCTCTCGCCTCTAAGATACTGGCTTTTTCACTTGAGCAGGATCCAGCACTTAAGCCTAATCAATTGGGGAAAGTTCAGGCCGATGCTATCGTTGTTCTCTCCGGTTGGCAAAATGAAACTGCACCTGAATTTGGTGAGCCCGTAAGCGGAGAAGAACAATTATGCAGAATACGGTATGGAGCTTTTCTCCATCAGAGTACTGGGCTGCCAGTACTGTTGACAGGTGGGTCAGTCCGAGGTGATGAGCGTCGGAGCCTTGCTGAGACAATGGCGTTTGATCTCACTGAAGGTTTTGGTATTAATGCCCAATGGCTGGAAAGCAAAAGTAGAACGACTGCAGAAAATGCAAAGTATAGCTATTTAATTCTGGAAGCAGAAAACAAAACATCCATTCTACTGGTAACTCATTCAATGCATATGATGCGGGCTAAATGGAGTTTTGAACATGCTGGCTTTAAAGTCCTGCCAGCTCCAACAGGCTTTGTTGGCTTGAAACCATTAACCGTGCTTTCCTTTTTGCCTAACGCTCATAGCCTGCAGCGGAGTAGTAAAGCGTTGCATGAATGGCTGGGATATTGGGCGTATCTGGTGATTCAGTGAGGCTGCTGTAAAGATTTTTTGAGTGTCGCTGAAAATCCGCGTTGCCTGAAACAGGTCCGTTTGTTGAAAACGTACAGCGCTGTACTCACCAGTATGCGTCTCGTACTTTTCTGATGAGCCTGGTAATATCTTCTCTTTTAGTGATTTTGAGGCAAACTCTTTAATGCCTATTTGTCTTGCTTTCACTTTATCAACTCTGTTGCTGTAAACTGCACAGAGGATGATAGGCAGCTCAGGTCTTAAGAACAAAACAAGAAAAAATTTGAAACAATTATGATTAGGCCAGCCCAACTGGAAGAGGCAGAGATCCTCACTGAAATATCTTTTACTGCCAAGGGATACTGGAAATATCCGGAGGGATATTACAGTATTTGGGATGGTGAGCTGACCATCTGTCCCGACTATATCGGCAGTAATGATGTGTGGGTGTATGAAATCGGTCTGGAGATACTTGCGTATTATTCCCTGGTGGCCCTTAAAGAAGAGATCAACGTTGGTGGTATTGCTTTAGAGCGTGGACACTGGCTGGAGCATATGTTCGTCAGACCCACGCATATTGGTCTTGGCATTGGATCAGGGCTCTTTGTGCATCTGCGTGACAGGTGCATTGAGCAGAAAATCAATGAACTGAATATCCTCTCGGATCCCAACGCCAGGGGATTTTATCAAAAAATGGGTTGTAGTTATGTACAGGAATTCCCGTCAACAATCGTAGATCGCACCACCCCACATTTAGTGCCTTACTCCAGAATTCCTGTCACTCTTTTTAGTACTCCCTTGAGGGGTGTAAAAACAAGAAATCTGGAGAATGTATTGAAATTAGAAACTTAAAGTGACCACCAAGGCACTTATCCCGGCTTATTTTCCCTTTTCCGGGGTTGGTTTTATCCCTCCCGATAGATGAATGATTTTTGCCTAGAATGATTTTTGCCTAGAATGATTTTTGCCTATATTGAAATCCCTTGCGGCCCTTTTTCTTCTTGTGGCATTTTTTCTTCTGCTTCGTTGATCGATGCGAGTGCTGCTGCACCAACGGCATTACTTATTGTTTTGCTCTGCTCTGGTGAAATGTTGCTGTTGGCTTGATCGCTTATGCCGGGGACGTCGACAATCACCTTCTTATGTGCGTAATAGATACCGCTACGATTCAACGCCTCAGTAATTCGCTTGTAGGCCTCACGACGGATAACGAAATGGGTGCCGGGTTGTGCGGTAAACTTCACCCTAATGGTCATCACTGAATTGGTAATTTCCCTTACGCCCTGCGACTTCACAGGCCGGATAAAGTCCTTGCCGATTTCTTCATCGTCGAGCATGGCGATCCCGACCTTTTTGATAATTTTTCGAATCTTGTCTATATCGGCGTCGTAGGGAAAATCGAGATTGAATTTGACGATCATACCACCGCGCATGTAATTGGTGATGGCACCCAGTTCACTGTGAGGTACTATCTGCAGCATGCCTCGATGGTGACGGAGCATTACATTTCTCAAGGTAATGGATTCCACCGTGCCGGAAACCGCGCCTGCGGTGAGATATTCGCCGACCCGGAAGGCATCGTCCAGCAGGTAGAAAAAGCCGGAAAACATGTCTGAAACAAGTTTCTGGGCGCCGAAGCCTACAGCCAGGCCAATAACACCTGCACCGGCAAGTAACGGGCCGATATCAACACCGATGGATGATAAAATGGTCATCGTTACCATCACTATCAGGATAGAAGCGATAAATTTGCGGACCATTGGCAACAGGGTATAAGACCTCCCCCTGTCAGCACCGGCTCCCCATTCGGCGTCATCATTTTTTTCTTCCTCTTCGTGTCCTTCAGGTAGAGTCTCCTCTATTTTCCGTTCTATCCATGAGCTGATAAATCGCCAGAATATGAGGGCTAATGTCATAATAATAAGGCCATCCAGGAGTACTGCTGCCAGTTTGGAGATGTAGGGGAGTTCAATATTCCAGAGGCCGGCAAGCCAGATGAACAGGGCAATGACGACAGCTACCCTGGAAAAATTACTTACTTTCAGATAAAGTTCTTTACCTTTTTCCCGTTCCAGGAGGATCTCCTCACTCACGTCTTCTGTCTCGTCGTAGTGGCTCTGATGGAGTTGCAGGGTACTCATGGCATAGAGAACTATCCACTGACTGACCTTATCGGCAATCACCCAGATCGGTATCACAAAGAAACTGAGCAGGAAGGCTCCTTTAGTGTGTTCGCCAGGAGTGACGATGTCGGATAAAACAAGAACTGAGAGCAGGCCCAGATAGAGAATGGCCAGGATATGCCAGACCGAGGCAAGTTGCCGGCGGACCATTCCCACTTCCACGGTGTGCTGGTCAGCATCTCCACCTGCTAAAATATGGTCTCTAACCCTGTTCTTGTATATGAGTACAGCAATCGCAGTGGCTGCCAGCAGCAAACTTGCGAAGAATAGCAGGAGGAGTTGTACTGTTTGTTGTTCGGCGCCTAACTTTTGGGCAACAATCGTAAACATCAATATTGTAATAATGTAGCCCAGGACAATAACCATAAGTCGGTAAATATTCTTGGCCGTTTGGCAGTCGATAGGCAGGATGCGGAAGTAGCGTACACCAGGGGAGAGTAAGATATGCAGTAAGATGGAGGCCGTTCGTGTCAGTGAAATGGTTATGAGAACGGCCAGGAAAGTCAATTGTGCAATAGGAGAGTTTGTCTGTTCAAAGAGAAAAAAGGTGGCAAAGGATATTCCGAAAAATAAGCAGAGGCCGATGAAATCCGGCAATGCACTTGAGACACTGGCTTTGAAGCGGTCAGTCTGGTTCATGTCCTGGGTTTTTTGGGAATCGACTTGGAAATGTTTTGCCAGTATTCCCCGTTTCACCAGCAACTCGACAATTAAACCGATGGTAATAAAGAACAGAATCCAGAAGAAGATTTTTATCGCACCCTGCGACGTTCCAAAAGGTCACAAGGAAATAAAGACTTTGTAAAGATCAGGGAGCAGGTTGGGGATCCCCGTCCAGAGTTTTCGGATCTGGTTTTCGGATTGACCGGCTTCAGAATTCAGCGTATCTAACATCCATACCAGTGGTGCACCCGTACCTTGATCCAGTTCCATTGAAAGTGACAGGTCTTCTGCTGCGGCATCTTTTTGCAATTCATCAATGAGCAGCTGGCGAACCTGTTCATCACTCATGGCTGAAAGAGTGGCGTGAACTGAACTTGAGGAATCCGTATTATCCTGGGGGGCTGTAGCAGCTTCTATCGCCAAAAGGTTTCCCGAGACAAAAAGGAAGAGCAGTAACAATAAAGATGCTAGCAATTTTGGAAGAAAAAGTCGTTGTCCAGGCATAATCAATTGTCCTTTGACGTTGGATCTCATCTTTGGCTAAGTTCAGTTAAAAACGGGTCTCAAAATAGGGTTCAAGCACCTCCGGCAGTTTAAAGGTACCGTCTTCCTGCTGATAGTTTTCAAGGATTGCCAGGAGCGTTCTGCCAACGGCCAAGCCTGAACCGTTTAAAGTGTGCACCAGTTTGCTCTTTTTCTGGCCGTCCGGACGGTATCTGATGCCGCCCCGTCGGGCTTGAAAATCAAGGAAATTGGAACACGAAGATATTTCTCTGTATGTATCCTGGCCGGGTAGCCAGACTTCAATGTCGTATGTTTTGGTGGCGGAAAAACCAAGATCACCGGTACAAAGGTTGACAACCCGGTAATGCAGCCCAAGCAGCTGAAGAACGGTTTCGGCATTGGCCAGCAATTCTTCCAGCTCCTGTTCTGAGGTTTCCGGGGTGGTGAACTTGACGAGCTCGACCTTGTTGAATTGATGTTGCCTGATGAGTCCACGGGTGTCTCGGCCATGGCTTCCGGCTTCGGACCGGAAACAGGGGGTGTAGGCAGTGTACTTAATCGGCAAATCTTTTTCACTGAGCGTCTCGTCCCTGTGGATATTGGTCACCGGAACCTCGGCGGTGGGAATGAGATAAAGGTCCCAGTCCTGGATTTTAAAGAGATCTTCCTTGAACTTAGGCAGCTGGCCGGTTGCCGTCATCGACGGAGTATTGACCAGGAACGGCGGCAGCACCTCGGAATAACCGTGTCTCTGGGTGTGCAGATCGAGCATGAAATTTGTCAACGCCCGTTCGAGTTTTGCACCAAAACCCTTCAACAGGGCAAACCTCGACCCTGATATTTTGGCCGCTCGTTCGAAATCGATGATGTCCTGCTGCTCACCGAGTTCCCAGTGTGGCTTGGGGATGAAGGAAAAGGTTGGCTTTTCACCCCATTTTTTTATTTCAATGTTATTGGATTCGTCCTGACCAACAGGAACACTGTCATGGCAGAGGTTGGGGATAGCCATGACGATTTCCTGCAAAGACTGCTCAATAGTGTTGAGCTCATTATCAAGTTCCTTGATCCTTTGGCTGGTTTCACGCATTTCAACGATCAGAGGGTCGGCTTTCTTCTTGTCATCCTCAGAACCTCGCTTAAGGACGGCAATCTGCTCGGAGACGGTATTTCGTTTATTCTTCAACCCTTCAACCTCGGCAAGGAGGACCAGCCTTTTTTGGTCGGTGCCGTCAAAATCATCAATCAGGGTTGTTCCCATGCCTCGACGGGTACATTTCTCTTTTACAAGGTCAAGGTTTTCTCGTATAAATCGTAGCTCAAGCATAGTATTTTGTTGGTTTATATAAATAGTTAAAAGTAGGAAAAGTATTGTTTATCATGGCTGATTGGTGAAATCAACCTCTATCAAATTGCAATTTTAGTATCCTTCTGATACCTTGACGATCAGATAAGAAATCGACCGACGTTTCCCACAAGACGACCAATACAGCAATCACTGGTATACCTGAATCTTCCCCATGGCTGCACACACAAAAATCATTACTTTCATTGTTGAATTGCGGAAATCCATTCGCAATATGGCACTGGCACTTTGTTGCTGCACTCTGGTGATTTTTTTTCTATCGCCGCATCTGTTGCAGTTTGTACAGGGACATCTGGCCGACAAACTGTATTTCTTTTCAGTGGCAGGACCATTTCTGGCCCATGTAAAGCTGGCACTCTTCGCTTCTTTATATGCTCTTATGCCTTGGTTCACGATGGTAATGTGGCGGGCTCTGGGCAAACCGTTTGGGGTTTCCGGAGGGCAGCTGTTTTTCTTTATCTTCTTTACCTGTCTGCTTTTCTATGCTGGTACTGTTTTCTGTTATTATATAACTCTGCCGTTTGGGATTAAATTTCTGCTTGGTTTTAGTTCCGAAGAACTGAAACCGGTAATATCCGTTGGTCGGTTTGTAAATTTTACGACTATTTTTATCCTGGCCTTCGGGCTCATTTTTGAATTGCCCATTTTTATGGTGTTTCTGGCTAAAGTAGGGGTGTTCAAACGAAGTTTTTATGAGAAAAACAGACGTTATGCCCTGTTACTCATTGCCATACTTTCAGCGCTTTTGACTCCTACACCGGATATTGTCAACATGTCACTTATGGGTGGACCGCTTTATCTGCTGTATGAATCTGGTATACTTATACTAAAAGTATTGAGGATTGGGCTGTAAAAAAGAGACGATGTTTTACTGAGGTGTCTTAAGTGGTTTCCAGCCCTGAAGAGCACCCCAAGAGCACCCCTCAGGTAAGCGACAG
>WTAT01000475.1 GCA_013139415.1 Desulforhopalus sp. | reverse complement strand
GTCTCACCGGTGCACAACCGGCAGCTTTTGCCCTACAACTGGCCGCTTTACAAAACCTTACCACAGCAGGCGTTTCCAGCCATCCGGCGGTGATGGTCAGCTTCTCATCCGCTGATAATCTGAAGACTTTACGTAATCAGCTTGCAACAATTTCCCCACACTACCGTGATTTTGAAGCGGAAGAGGTGGTCCTCTATGGTGATACGGGAAAACGTTTGACCAAGGCTCATCTTCTAAACAGTGAGAGCCATAGTCCATTACCCACCAAGATGTAGTAATGACAATCATCTACCTCCTAATATCTAATTCCCTGAGGGTTGTGAATGTCTTTTTTTCAGGAAGGCCCTTGAAGTATCTGTTGTTTTTATTTGCTGCTTGTTACGTATTCACCGCAGCATCCTCTTTTGCATTTTCCGAGGCTTCCACTGACAATGCCGTAATTTCAGTAAATGAAATTAGCATCCAGCAAAATCATCAAGAACCCAAGGAAACTGTTATCATTAATGATACAGAATACGCTGTACCTCTATCATGGCGTGGGCATAAAATAACGATGCCGGACCTAACATTTCCTGCCGTGGAACTCTTGCCTACGGAATTAACAAAAAATGGTTCAAAAATATATCTCCTCAAAAAGGCACATGATGCACTCGTTGCAATGACAAACAAAGCAAAGCAGGACAATATTATTTTATTTGTTGAATCCGGGTATCGCAGTGCCTGGTACCAGAATATAATTTTTCAACGGTTAATGAAAAAGGGACGTGCTTTTGAAGATATTGCCCGCTTTATAGCACCACCTGGCTATTCTGAGCACATGCTTGGCACTGCTGTTGATTTTTGCCCAAGTGATTGGCGATTTGCTAACTCATCTGAATACCTGTGGCTCAAACAACATGCTGGGGAATTTGGTTTTACAGAAACGTTTCCAGAGCAGAGATATAATAATAAACCATGGGAACCCTGGCATTGGAGATACAGTGATAACACCGAAGAGTTATTACCTACGGATAATTAAGGGAGAGTATCTTTATTTGTTCGAGATTCGAACAAATATTCAGCAGGGAAAAATATCCAATGGCCAACCTATCACTCCTTCCATTTGTATTGCTCTTGCACGGTACTGTGTAATGTAAATGGCCTGATGCATTCTCTCAGTGGGTGGCCGATTATCTCAATTCGATTTAAATCGGCTACACCTAATCCCATTTCAGAACAATAGGAAAGATAGCCGACTGCAGCGAAATCAATTCCCATAATTTCACAGGCCACTCTGTCTGCAGCAAGGGGATCAGTACTTGACACGGCAACCCCCACGTCAACCGGTCTACCGAAGATTGGGCCTTGACCCTCCATCCCTGTAAAGCCGTCAATTACTGCCAAATCCGGCCATACGGACCCTGCAAGCTCTGCTATGTTTATATTCGTATGCTTCATACCTTGATGGACCAATACTTTATCTTCGCACAGGATGCATCCCATTGCCATATTCTTAACAGAGAGGGTAACGACCACCGTGTCATGAGTTTTTAGTTTTGCGGCAGAGATTACAAAGTTGCTTCTGTCACACAAGAGGCTTGAAACCCGGATATGGACAGTTCTGTTTTTCTTATCCAGGATAGGAAGTTGTTCAAACGGCCCTTTATTGAGATCTATCAAGTCAACATTGTATTCTTTCTGGAGACTAAGGTAGCCAAAGTTTTTATATCCCTCCATTGTGTCACCGGATGCTGCTTCTGCAATGATGACCTTGTCCTGATAAAATCCCTTTAGGAAATCAAGAATGCCCCTTATCTGGTCGACATGACTTGCTGCAAGATGTCTTGATGTGGAAACAAAATTCGGCTTAATTATTACCCGACGTGTTTTTAAATCATTTTTTATTTCGTCAGATAGCAATTCAAGGGATTTTCTAATATTAGCTCTTCTATTATCCCCTTTTATGAGACCAACCTTTTGCATATCTATACTTTCCCAGATGATTGCATTATAATTTCTCAGCCCAGCCTGACAAAAGGATATTGCTCCAAATCTTCGCGTTTCCATAATGAAAGTCCAGCCCATTGTCCAACAGTTTCGACGGCAATGATGAAATCTGGATTATCAAAGGTAATATGTCCTGGGCTTCCCTTTTTTTCCATGGCATCCAGCAGGACATCGTCCAAAAAATGTTCTTCTGTAACGCTGGAAAGTTTACCTTTAAATCCCCGGCGCCGCATCCGCACATGAAACCCCTTTCCTGCCAGTTCAAATACCCATTTGAGAACAATATCGCTGGACTTACTCTCAAATTCCTCAGGAGACTGAAAAATAAAAGTTCTTGAAATCGGTATGAGTCTGGATAGACAGGATAAGTAGAGGGGATCTTTGGATGACCGCTCTTTCAAAGTCTCAAGCATTTTGGGTAAATCATATGCTTGCATCAGCAGGACGTTGAAAAACTCAGTTTTTTTGACAAAGCCAAACTCTTCGAGCAGCGCAAAGGCACGTTTGAAACCATGCTCATTAACGTTTATTACGGCATTCCACTTTTTCATAAGCACTCTCTTTTAATAAGGCATAAAATATTTTTTGTCTTC
>WTAT01000532.1 GCA_013139415.1 Desulforhopalus sp. | reverse complement strand
GTAGAAATTTTCGTCGCGTTAATTTACATGCCATAATTAGCTTTCCTCCCTTGTAAAGAAATCAATAAGTTTAACTATTATGATGAAAAATGGATGTTCAGTCTCGTGTAGAACCTTATCTTCAAACTTCGGGAACCATGGGTAAAATAATGTATCAAGGAATGTCTCGTAACCATCCTGATCCTGCTCAACGAGGATTGCAAGAAATTCCAATTCGTACACTATATAGTCTGGAATATCTTCCTGGGAAAGGGCATAGCCTTTTTCCCTATAAAAGTCTTTTGTCTTTTCAGCAATCGGCCCATACAGCGTCCCATCAATATGAGCATAGACTGACGCGTATGGCGGGGCAAGAACATGCGGAACAGCATTTATAAAAAGCCTGGTGTGCTCAACCTGCAGATCTTCCAGGAAATCAGATGTACTGTTACGCCATGCTGCCAGTGCTTTTCTATCCTCCAACCAATCCAGTTCTGTAAGCAATGTCGTTAAAACTGACCAGTAGGAAGTGTTTACCCAATCAGCATCCGGGTACTTTAAAGATTGACCCAGAAAGCGATATATTTCACCTAGTGTAATGTTTTGCTGTTCAACGGACATTTGGATTTATAGTTGGAAATTACGAATTATGAATTACGAATGAAGGAAATTATCTGATCAGATAGGACATCAATTATTAATTTTCCATTGCCAATTATCAATTGCCCGCAGGGCATTATATTTTCATTTTCTCTATAATCTCAGCGGGCATTTTTGTCAATTTCCCTTGGCGATTAACAGAGGCATGAAGAGTAAAGCCTTTAACCAATAGTTTGTCATTACCAGCCATGCGGATGTGATGGTTAAAACGCCATGAGATATCAGACACCGGCTGCATTGAGGTATTGATAATCAGCAAATCGTCATACCGGGCAGGAGCCTTATACCTCACATAACTTTCTACCACAGGAAGAATAAAACCCATCTCCTCCAGATCCCTGTATGACATGACATATTCTCGCATATAACCGGATCGACCTTTTTCAAAATAGCGAAGATAATTGGCATTGTATACGACACCACCAGCATCGGTATCTCCATAGATAACACGCTGGTCGCACTGATAAATGGGCCCTGTCATTTCAATCTTTAAATGGGACATAGGGAAGAAGTTTTAAGTTTCAAGTTTTACGTTTTAAGATTGACGAATTTACAGCGACGGAAACTTAGAATTCACCAATTACATATTGAAAAAATTCTTCGCCGTTCTTGAATTTTAACTCAGCTGATTTGCCGTTTTTTTCGTTATAGGTCAGGCTGGTATTGTTATTCTTCGAGTCAGAGTCATATACTGCAACAGGAACCGCATCACTGGTATGTGTCCGCAGATGTATAGGAGTAAAATGATCCATACAGACAACAATACGGCAGTCTGTTTCTTTTGGTATGCCATTGAGAATCGGCTGCACTATGTTCTGGTCAAATTCTTGTATTGCCCTGATTTTATTTTTCAAATCACCCTGATGCCCTGTCTCGTCAGGTGCTTCGACATGTACAACGACTATATCCTTACTGCCGATTGCATGAAGGGCAGCATCAACTTTTCCCTGATAATTCGTATCCAGGTATCCAGTTGCTCCCGGCACATCAACGATGTCCATTCCAGCATAAACACCGATTCCCTTAAGCAAGTCTACCGCCGAAATCAGAGAACCACTGAGGCCATATTTTTCCTTTAAGGTCATCATGTCGGGAGCTTTTCCCTCTCCCCAGAGCCATGTTCCATTTGCCGGCAACCGGCCATTTGCCTGGCGTTGTCGATTCACGGGATGGTCTTTGAGAATTTTTCTCGACTCCTCCATAAAAGACATAAGCTCTGGAACATGTTTATATTCCTGCCAGAAGTTCGTAACATCTTTTCCTGTATAATCATGAGGCGGCGCTGTTTTTAATCCGGACACATCATTACGATATACCAGAAGATGTCTATAGCTTATACCGGGATACAGTTTCAGATTGTCTCCATTCAAACGACTGGCAAGAGCGTTAATCAACTCACGAGCTTCATCTGTACTGATATGGCCACCACTATAATCCACCATTTTTAAAGATGACTCGTTGCCTTCAAGGGTGACCAGATTGCAGCGGAATGCTATCTCACCGTCTTCGAGATCAACACCGAGGCTGGCTGCTTCCAGAGGGGAACGACCGGTATACACCTCTTCAGGCCGATATCCGAGCAAAGAGAGGTTCGCCACGTCACTTCCAGGAGGAAATCCTTGAGGCACTGTCAACAACTCTCCCAGGACACCATGGCTGGCTATATAATCCATGGCCGGGGTATGGGCTGCTTCCAGTGGTGTGCGATGGGCGAGTTCGGCAATGGGATAATCACCCATACCGTCACCAATAAGGATGATAACTTTTCTATGAGTGTAACTATTCCCTAGCCCCTCATCTTTGTCCATTTTGGCCTTCTTGAATAGCACCAGTATGCTTCGAAGTCCCCAATGGACAAATATAAGGCACTATTGAACAGTTACAGTATGTGGTTATTTCACTTTTGTACATCTCGAAGTCTGCGCTTATCGGCTGAATAATTACCTATGAGTCTTCTTCATCGACCAGAATTCTGATTTTCACTGTATTTGCAATGGTAATATCCATAGCATCAATCTCAGCAAGGGCCTTATTCACATCAGCTTCACCGGCTTCATAGGTGCGCATTACGATAGGCACGTCACCTTTTTGCTTTCTGACCTTTTGAATGACAGATTCAATGCTGATACCATGATTACCAAGAACACCGGCAATTTTTGATAGTACCCCTGGCTTGTCAACTGTGGAAAATCTGAAATAAAATGGGCATCGAATAG
>WTAT01000174.1 GCA_013139415.1 Desulforhopalus sp. | reverse complement strand
GTTGCGTGTATAATCGTAGGTGTCATAATTCGAGTCGTTGTCGGTGTGCTGGTATTCACCTCTTATTTCCCATCCTTTTTCCAGAAAATATACCAGTCTTCCCTTGCCGATAAAACGATCTTCATCCCGGTCAGACATGCCGTCGATATCATAAGTACTTTTACGATAGCTCATCTGTAAATGCATGTCCCAACTATGGTTCAGGTCCAGGTCAAAAGCCACACGCACAGTATGCCGGGTAGGGGAAAAATCATCATTGTCACGACCATTCAACTCCAGAATGTAACTCAGCGTACTGTATAGTCGTTTCCACTTCCACCTCGATTCTGCCAGACCTCGATGGCGCCATCCTTCAAGATAGTCAAAGTCTGAGTCAAGGATATCCAGATAACTCAAACGATACCTGAATCGAAACAGGACGGAGGGGTTCAATGAGTATTTTCCCTGGATACTGGCTGAAGGGATTTGTTCGAAGCTCGAACCATCAATCAGTGTATATGCATAGTCAACGCCACTTTTCAGACGAATCCCATTAAGTGTATTCCTGTAAAACAAACCAGTATTGATGCTGCCTGAGTCAAACTCATTAAGGTCAAAATATTTGAGGTATGAACCTCCCATGGTAAAGAGAGGCCCCTCGCTCGAAGTGCCGCCGAAAACAGGTTTTATCGCTACCCCGTATATTTCAGAGAAAAAGTCGCCCTTGTTACTGGCTTGCAGGGTTTCACTGTCTATTGTCAGTTCGACATTGTCGTCATATCCAAGAGCGAAGGAAAGGTATCGGGACCATGAATCGCTTACCTTTTCACCCACCTTGTCCAGGGCTGCTGAGGCCAATATGCGGAGTTTGTCATTGGACGTCGTATCGTAAGCTTTCTTGAACCAATACGAAGCTCTTCTGTTATCTGAATCTTTTAAAGAAATAAGTCCAAGGTTGTAATACGCCAGCGGAGCCATTTCAGGATTTGAGATAATTTGTCTGAAGGCTTCGGTCGCTTCTGAGTACTGACCGAGACTGTAATGACAAACGCCAAGATTGTAGTAGAGGGAAGGCTTGTTCATCCCAGCATTTCTTGCTTTAAGAAAATAGCTCAAGGCCTCTTCATGGTTACCGGCTTTAAAGGAATGCTGTCCAGCAGTAAACAAATCAGAAGGTAACACACGTTCCATGGTCATTCCGTAATTAACAGAAACCCCACAGATAAAAAAGATTCCGGCATAAAAAATCACTGCCGTTGTATAGATTAAAGAAAATTGTTTCATTGAATATTTTTTCAATCCAAGTTTTATGCCAGAAAAAATATAGGACAAATTCCAGAATGACGCAAGGTGCATCATCCCGGAGAGATCGATATTTTATTATTGCAAGGCGCTTGAGACAAGTATACAAAAAATGCGCCTCGACATATGTCAGGGCGCATTTTTTGTATTATCTTATTATGTTGTTGAAATACTATTTTCCTTTCTGAGCCTTTTCTCCCTGCATTACTTCATTCATACTATCCTGCATGTTTTCCTGGATATGGCCACGGGAATCTTGCCGGTATTCATAGGTGTCCTCATGCCGTTCTTCCATCCTGTTTCGACTGAGACCCTCCATTTCGTTATCGTTGTTGAATCCTCCATCTGCACTTCTCGTGCGTTCACGATCCCGTGCTCTTTCCCGCACCCGAACCGGCAGCTCAATGGTATTGATAATATCGTCGGTTGTGTCGGTATCCTCACTGACTATTTCCATGGTAACATCCAGTTCGCCGATACCGCTATTGGCCGCAAGCTGGATGGTTGACGAATCTGAGGAGACACCCGGTTGTGTTCGTGTATTCTCCTGTATTTCCCGCGGGTCATCCACATCCTGCAGAGAGACACCGTTTCCTGTATTAAATTCCTGCTCCATGCCGGTGTCGCTGCCGGGTTCAACCCGTTCCACCGCATCCGCATGATTGCCAAGTGGGTCAAGGGCAAATCCCTCGCCCCACGGGCTCATGTGATCTCCCCAGGCTGCTGTTGCACAAAAGATGGTCAAAAAAACCACCCCTAACCCTGTACACATTCTTAATCCTTTCATAACAGACCTTCTCCCCCTTATTTGAAAACATTGCATACTGTAATATCAACCAAATTGCTGATCCCCTGCATGGCTTTTTATCGGCGAACCATCTACCAGCATATCCATCTTCAGTAGCTTACTTTTACTTTCGTGCTCGATGCGAGTGATTATCTGATCCCTTCCTGTTGTTTTTGCAACAATAGGAAGAGCTAATAAATTTTTCCCCTTGTACAGATTGGTATTCCAGGAAACACTTCTCCTGCCAGGAAATCCTTCAATCTCTATATGCTCCGGCAGCTCAACAGTAACAATCGCATTCCTCATATCCCGTGAAGCATTAACAATCATTTTTATAGTTTTTGAAGCATGAAGATTCATTGTACTCATTGGCACGTCCTGTTGCGGTCGCTGCAGAGAGTAATTCCCTGGTATGCCAACCATAAACCATAATGCCAATCCGGCAGCAACAGCACCCCCGGCACTTAACCACGAGCGTCGGCGTGATTGACTCCTGCAGGTGTCAATTGTTTTCCGGAACACCTTATCTGAAAACCCCTGAGAGGGAGGAGGAACCGGTAAGCTCTTCAACATTTGCCGGAATTCTTTTTCCTGCTGAAACAAAGTCTGGCAGTCAGAACATTCCATGAAATGATCCGTCACGGCTTTCTCGTCATTGCCCGACAAATAACCATCAAAATAGTCATCAATATATTCTTTTGCTCTGTCACAATTCATTTTAATACCTCTTACATATGCAAACGGTAAAAAAGACTAAAAGGTTTCATCCTGTAAAATTTTTCTTAACTTTTTCCTGGCCCTGTGCAAGCGGGATTTCAAAGTTCCAATGGGAACTTCCAGAATTATCTCTAATTCACTCAGCGTATACCCTTCTACATCATGAAGCATGCAGACATGCCGCTGTTCTGCATTAAGAGACTGCATTGCCCGCTGGATGCTTATTCGGGTCTGATCTTCTTCAATATACTCTTCAGGATTAGGCTTATCTGACGGGATAGCCTCAAAACACTCTTTCTGATCATCACGAAAACTCGAAACAATGAGGCGCAATGGGGAATTCCGGGTTCGCCGGTACTGGTCAACAAAGGTTGTGTAGAGTACCCTGCCCAG
>WTAT01000479.1 GCA_013139415.1 Desulforhopalus sp. | reverse complement strand
CAAGCAGGCAGGCGACAGTAGGCCAGGCCTTCTCCAGTTGCCAATTGCCCGTAGCTAAAAGTGCCTCATAACGGATGTCCGAATTGTCACTCTCCAAGGCCTCGAGAATCTGCCGATCAAAGCCTTTGATAAAACGCATACAGAACACTGCTGTAAGCTGCCAGTTTTCATCATCGCAGGCGAAAGCGGCCCTGACAGCAGCAGAATGCCAATCCTGAGGTGCCCTCACCACTGCTTCAAGGATGCGTCGTCGCACCTCTTTTGGAATACCAGCGTCAAAATAGTATTTTTTAAGAGTTGCTTGAATCTCACGAAAAAGTCCTTCCGGCAAGACTATGTCATCCGGGTCTTCGAATTCATAAAGGTCGGCATGTTCAAATGCAGCGCCGAAGGAAATTGCCGCTCTTGCCCGCAGTTCCGCCGTTTCCTCACTATTGCCCACTATGGTGAGCAATATCCTTGCGAGTATGTCGTTAAACACCACAAGATTACCTGCCATTTCAGCTGCCAGCAATCGATTGGACAGATCAGCCGAACGATCCTCGAGAATTTCTTGAAACATTTTGTCCGTATCTTCGGGCCAGTCCCATGGGGGAACCGTATCGTAGAGTATTTTTAGCTCCATTTGCCTACCTCCTAACAGCGCATATTCATACAGTGAGATTAATGATTTTTTTTGCCTCTTTTGGGTTTCTTTTTTTTCCTTCTGCCGCCTTGCGGCTTTGTTTGCGATCTTTTGTCTGCAGAGACTGTGTTTTGATCTGATTGCGCCGCAGCTGACGGCGACACGTCAGATCCGGTTGCGGAATCACCATTGCCGGACGGAGTCATTACTTGTTCTTTGACAACCTCAGCCTCGGAGCTATCCTGGTGAATGACCTGTGAGACCACACGGTCGGTAATTTCTGAGAGATAGTTCCGCAGCGTCTCGGAAATCTCTTGAAATTCCGGCCATAGGGTCTCGTCAACAAACCGTTCTGATACACGAGCCATTACCGTGGTATAGCGTTGTCTGCTGTAGCGGTATGGTTTAATCCCGTAGCGTCTGAGCAGAGCCACAAACACTTTACGTGCCCACATGTCCGCCATGGAAAATCGATATTCAACCAGCGTCTCGTCCTTTTCCATAAGCCGCAGCCGTTCAAGTATCCTTTCCCTCGCTTGTTCTGCTGCAACTTTTTCTCCCTGTGTGGCTGCCCCTGAGAACAGCGCCTCAATCAAGCGCAGTTTTTCTATTAATTTCTGTTCATTCATGAATTATTTCTCTCTACGGTCTTTTCCTTCCTGCCTGATATTTCGAGTTCCCTTTCGAGAATGCTACCGACAAAACGGTCTCCAGATGTATCACTTGCAACCATGCTTTGAATACGTTTCAGGACTTGCCCGCGGCAGTCTCCGTTTTCTGCGGCTTCCATGGTAAAGCTGTAAGCATCGTGCACGTCCAGCCCGGTAATTTCGTAACCATAGCCGGCAACAAGCCAGCGTAGAGCTGCTATTCCAGCCTCAACGGCAAAGAGTGGTTCCTTCATTTTAAAATCTTTTGCTGCCCTGGTGAGAGTTTTTGGATCACAAGGACTGCTATGTGCAAGTTCTATAGCCTCCTGGTATAATTTTGCTGATTTTGCCGCTGCAAACCATTTACCCTCATTTCCCGGACTGCTTGCCACCAGGTCAGAGAGAATTTCTTTTGCTGTTTTGTGAGGGTATTTTTTAGCAATGGCCCTGAAGGTCGCCAGATAAGTGGTCTTCTGGTTGGCCTCTATACCATAACGGCTGTAGGCCTCTTCCGCCTTGCTGCATGCCAGCAGAATTTCTTCACATGCTTCGGCAATGGCGACAGGACTGCTGTACTTGTCCAGGGAGTCTTCGGCATACTGCAATGCTTCAGTCTGTTTTCCCATGGCTGTTAATGCTTTGACGCCCCATTGTCGATATGACCAGAACGAATATGGTGCGAGCGCAAGTAATTCCAGTATTTCTTTATACCGCTCGGCTTTGAATAAGGCACTAAGGCAGGCTGAAGTTCCCATGTAATAGCTACTTCCAGCACTTCGCTCCTTTGACCAGGTTATCCTGACCGGAGTCATTAATTCGTCAGCCCAATGTGAGGCTAGCTCCACAGTATGGCACAAGCTCCCCCAATAATCGGAAAGCCTCTCAATATAGGGTATGTCATCCTCCTCTATTGCTTTCCAGAGACGTTCAAGCCATTTACCACGTCGTTGACCATCAGCTGGAGCATCAGTAATGATGGGAACCAAAGCCTCAATGGCATTGTTGACCGCTGTACCAATAGCTCCTGAGGAACTGTCTACCTGCTCCAGAGCAGGCGAAAACTTCTCCAAAAGCAACACCGCACCCTCAGCCCCAAGAAGAGGATCTTTGCGGGCTGCTGCCTTGATCTCCTTTACGGCTTCTTTCACCCGTACAATTGCATTCTTGGAACGCCAACCAAATGCCTGCCGCCTGAAACGGGCCGAAAATACCCATTTATGTTTTCTCTGCTTTTTCACAATTGATAATCCCGTAAAAAGTCATGGAATAAATAGAAACACGCCCTTTTAAAACCTTATATTTACAACGTGGTCATTGAGATATAAAGCAAAATCAGGGGGGCAAGTCCGCCTTTGGCTTTTGAACACCTGCGCCGCCACTGAATATACCTAACCCCGGTAAACGGGAAAATAAGCCAGGACTCAGTTCAGTGCCCCCTTGAGGGGTATAAGTGCCTTGGTGGTCATTTTAAGTTTCTAATTTCAATACACTCTCAAGATTTCTTGTTTTTATGACAGAAAATCTGGAGTAAGGCACTAAAAATCATGACCCTAGAATACTATGAACATGGATCGACAAAAAGAACGACATCTGTATATTAAATCGACAACTGTTATGGTAAGATCCAGCTTTTACTTTCCCATCTCAAATTTTCAGTCTTTACGTGTTTAGCTGTGTTTAGCAAGGAAATAAAATGGAAGCTCAGGCAGAAATAAGTCAATGGTTGGGGCAGGTAGCGGGCTTGCTGCCCTTTGGGTATGCCTTTGGTGCCGGCATGGTATCTGCGGTGAATCCGTGCGGTTTTGCCATGTTACCTGTTTACCTGACACTTTATCTGGGTGCTAAAGAAAGTGAATTTCGTCAAAAATCTGTTTTTCTCAGGTTGTTAAAGGCTTTTTGGATTGCCTTTGTGGTGACCGCCGGTTTTGCACTTTTATTTGGTATTGTCGGGGCAATTGTCTCAGCGGGGGGCTCCTTTTTAATGGGAATTATGCCCTGGCTTGCGGTTGTCGTCGGTTTTGGTTTGATGGTTCTTGGGGGATGGATGCTTTTGGGGAATACGCTGTCTTCCCATTTCTTTCTCGCTGTCGCCGGAAAAATAAGTGATCCCAGGAAAATGTCCGTCTTTGGATTTTTTCTCTTCGGAATTGCCTTTGGTGCTACCTCGCTGAGTTGCACCCTGCCGATTTTTCTTATGGTGGTGGGCAGTTCTGTCGCCGCTGGGGATTTTGGCGGAGGACTCCTCCAGTTTCTCAGTTATATTTTTGGAATGGGCAGTGTCATGCTGATTCTGACTCTGGGGATAGCTGTGGTCAAAGAGGGTGTGGTCGTCGGCACCCTGCGTAAAATTCTTCCATATGTGCAAAAGATATCTGCCCTGCTTCTGCTGTTGGCTGGAGGGTATATTGTCTACTACTGGTTGTCCAGTGACCTTCTCTTAGGATGAATTTCCTTTTTTCATAATCGAGTCAAGCTCCCTGAATTTCCGTAAGGAGGCATCTCGTACCACATCTTATCGTGAGGATTAATGACGAACTTTGCCGGTTTGCTGGCTGCGGCTGGTGCCTTTACACTTTGGGGTGTACTGCCTGTATACTGGAAACTTTTGCAGGAAGTGCCAGCCTATGAAATACTCTGTCACCGGATGGCCTGGTCCCTTGTCTTGACACTGGGCCTGGTGTTTCTCACTGGCAGGCGAGCGGTTTTCCGGCAAGCGACAAAAGAGCGGAAGAACCTCATCACCTTTACAGCAACCGGCCTACTGCTGGCGGTCAACTGGCTGTTGTATATCTGGGCTGTTAACGCTGGTTTTATCGTCGAAGCCAGCCTCGGTTATTTTATCAATCCGTTGATCAATGTGCTCTTTGGCATGATCTTCTTCGGGGAAAAGATGAGACCTGTCCAGTGGTTTGCGCTTTTCCTCGCTTTTCTCGGCGTACTCTATCTCACCGTCTATTACGGGCGGTTCCCCTGGATTGCCCTTGTTCTGGCTGTCTGCTTTGCCATCTATGGACTGTTGCATAAGAAAAATTCTCTTGGTGCACTTGACGCGCTGTGTCTTGAAACCGGGATTCTGTTTTTGCCGGCAGCAGCCATTCTCACAGGACTCGCCTATACCGGAGGAGGATCTTTTGGGCGAATCGATCTATCTGGAACATTGTTGCTGGTGGGTACAGGCCTTATCACCTCAGTGCCTTTACTGTTATTTGGTTATGCCGCGCATAAAATTCCCCTTTCTACCCTGGGCCTGATGCAGTATTTGGCGCCATCCATTAATCTTTTGCTTGGGGTATTTGTTTATGGTGAAGAATTTCCGCAGGCACGGATGATTGGATTTATGCTGATCTGGACTGCTCTTGTGATCTTTATGGCTGAAAATTTGCTGCGACGCTATAGAATTTTAGAGAATCAAAAAAAGGTCCTGGAAGTGGTTGAGCGGACAGAGGGTGCGTGAGTAGTTTATATAGTGAGGAAGTAGAGACATGGAATACCATTACCTAAAGCTGGCCAACGATCTGGAAAGTAAGATCAGGTTGGGACGCTACAAGGCCAGAGAAAAACTCCCTTCCTTAAGAGTGATGCGCCGGCAGGGACTGGTGCTCTTTGACCGGGCCGGAGAAGAAAATATTACCATCGTGCCAGGATCTCTCTGCTCGGCCACCGATAATTACCGTCACTGTATCCGGCTCAATTTTGGCTATCCATGGACTAAAGAGAGCGAGAAGGGGGTTCGGGTTCTTGGTGGAATTATTTCGGAATTAATGGAGGAACATGAAATAGAGTAGTCTGTGTTTAAGATATTTTCCCATTTGCCGATATGGTAAGTAGAGACCGTGTTTTAGGTAAAGCCAATTATTGTTGGTGGTCTTTGAGGCGATAAAGAGGCCGTATTGATTTTATAGCACAGCATGGCGGTTGCACCGGAAACAACGGATAAAGTCATTCTTAGTAGTTTCCCAAAGTCTGGCGTGTCGATAATTCCAAATACTTCTTACTCCGATGAATCAATATACCGTACAAAAAGGTGACACCATTGCTCACGTTACCAAACGTCTCCAGACAGACTGGCAGACTTTGCGTAAGCAGAACCCCAATGCCATTGGCAGGTCAAAGGCAAATGGCAACTGGTTTGTGCGGGAGGGGGCAAATATCAGTGTGGGCAAAGGGAGTTTTGCGGACATCCTGAGTGCAACCACTAAAGAAAACTCTCCAGCTAACCCACCTAAGCCACCACCGACAGCAAGGCAGCCGGACGAGCTTATAGAGTATACGGTACAGCCTGGCGATACACTCTGGGCTCTTGCAGTGAAACAGTTCCATGTAAATCCGGGAGATCTGATCCGCGATAATGGTCTTGAGAATCCGGATCTTTTGCAGATTGGTCAAAAACTTGAGATCAGAAAGGCAGGGCCTCAACCGCCCAGCGAGGTCGTAGCCAGCTGGTATGGGGAAGATTATCATGGAAGGCCCATGGCCAATGGTGATCCCTATGATATGTTCGCCAACACCATTGCACATAAGGACTTACCACTCGGCACCAAGGTCGAGTTGAAAAACCCTCGAACCGGAGAGACTGCCTCAGCGGTTATAACCGACAGGGGACCGTATATCGAAGGTCGTGATATCGATCTCTCTTATGGATTGGCCAGCAAACTCTCACTGGTAGAGGCCGGGGTTGATTCAATTGTAATGAAAATATTGTAGGTCCCTATTTAAGGTAGTTGGCACAATCTGCAGACGTTGCACACAAAAATAGTATTCTGCTGGCTGCTTATCTACTTTTCTCTCATCCTTTGCGCATGGAGAGGGCTATCCGATTTCGCCTGGAGTCAATTTCGACAACGCGAACTTCAACCTGCTGACCGATTGTAACCACCTCAGCAGGGTCTTTTATAAACCGATCAGCGAGCTGGCTGATATGGATGAGGCCGTCTTGTTTGATGCCGATGTCTGCAAAGGCACCAAAGCGTGTGATATTGGTGATTAAGGCCGGTAAATACATTCCCTCACTGAGATCTTCCATGGTGTGGACACCTTCGGCGAAGTGAAACTGTTCAAATCCTTTACGCGGATCCCGGCCGGGTTTGGCCAACTCTTCCATAATATCTGTGAGAGTGGGCAAGCCGGTTGAATGGTTTATATACTCTTTTAAATCAATTGATTGTCGAAGGTTCTCGGAATCCAGTAAATTGCCAACTTTTACTCCAATGTCCCTGGCCATTTTATTAATAAGTTTATAGCGCTCCGGGTGGACACTGCTGGCATCAAGAGGGTTTTTACCGCTACCTATTCGCAGAAAGCCTGCACTCTGTTCAAAAGCCTTGGGGCCGAGCCGGGCAACTTTCAATAACTCCTGCCGGGTTTGAAAGGGGCCGTTGCTGTTTCGGTGAGCAATGATATTGTCGGCTAAGGCTTGACCAAGCCCTGCGACGTAGGTCAGGAGCTCCGCGCTGGCACTATTGAGTTCCACCCCAACACTATTGACACAGCTTTCAACCACTTCCCTGAGTTTTTTCTTCAATTCGCTCTGGTTGACATCGTGTTGATATTGGCCAACCCCAATTGATTTCGGATCGATCTTAACCAGTTCTGCCAGTGGATCCTGCAAGCGTCTGCCGATGGAAACAGCCCCGCGAACTGTAATGTCATGATCGGGGAATTCGGTTCGCGCAGCTTCCGAGGCCGAGTAGATCGAGGCCCCATCTTCGTTAACAAGGGTGACAATGATTGAGCTGTCCAGCTCCAGTGAATGGACAAACTCTTCTGTCTCACGCCCGGCAGTACCATTACCTATACCGATGGCTTCTATCCGGTATTTTGCAACCATCCCGGTTATTATTTTACCGGCTTCTTCAAGCTTTCTACCACCATGGGTTGGGAAAATGGTGGTATTATCCAGCAATTTACCCTGTTGGTCAAGGCAGACAAGTTTAGCACCGGTGCGATAGCCTGGATCTAATGCCAGTACCCGTTTTTCACCAAGAGGTGCGGTAAGAAGCAGTTGTCGCAGGTTGTCGGCGAAGACCTGGATTGCCTCTTTATCGGCTCGGCTCTTAAGTTCTTTGCAGAGTTCATTCTCAAGTGAGGGTGCGAGGAGTCGCTGGTAGCTGTCTTCAATCGCTTCCGCCACTTCCTTCTGCCACCGGGTGGCTTTCAGATGACGTTTTTTCAGGAGCCGCAGGCAGCTTTCTTCGGGAGGTCGAATGATAAGTTTAAGGATTTTCTCATTTTCACCGCGAAACATGGCCAGCAGTCTGTGGCCGGCCGCTTTGGGGGCCGGTTCCTGCCAGTCAAAATAGTCCCTGAATTTTTCCCCCTTCTCCATATTCTTTTTTACAACCCTTGCTTCGATAATCCCCTGTTTCTGGAAAAGTTGACGGAGTTCGGCTCTGGTTGCCTGGTGCTCAGCAATCTCTTCTGCGATAATATCCCTCGCTCCGGCAAGGGCCTCTTGCTCGGAAGTGACTCCTTTTGCCTGATTGATAAAGGAGGATACTTGCACAGAACTACTCTTATTAGCGAAGATTTGTTCAGCCAGTAGAGAAAGCCCTTTCTCTCGGGCGATAAGACCACGGGTTTTTCGCTTTGGTCGGTAGGGGAGATATATGTCTTCCAGTTCTGTCAGACTTTGAGCCTGTTGCAATTGGACAGTAAGGGGATCCGTGATCAGCTCATTTTTCTTTAAAGAGTCGATAATTGCCTCTCGACGCTTATCGATTTCGATCAGTTTATTATGTTGATCCTGGATGGCCAGAATAGCTACCTCGTCAAGAGAGCCAGTAGCCTCCTTACGATACCTGGCTATAAAGGGAATGGTTCCACCTTCTGCAAACAGGTTGAGCGTGCCGGTGACCTGGGAGGCCGAGATGTTAAGCTGGCGTGCTATGATATCTGGGTATGTTTGTTGTGTTGTCATTTGTTGCGCAACTGTTGTGAGTTAAGGTGATATGATCGAGGAAACAGAGGATGCTGGACGGGTGAAATAACTATGGCAAGTCAAACGAGATCAACAACAGTGCGTCTTCCGTTACACCGCCGACTGAACGGCTTCCGCTATCAAAAGCGCCTGTCGTGTTGCGGTTACGTTATGTACCCTGATCATGGAAACATTTTTGCTTGCACACAATGCCGTCACCACAGCGGTAGCCACGTCCCTTTCTGCTTCAGCGGGGATGCCGGTGATAGTACCAAGAAAACGTTTACGGCTGTGGCCGAGGAGGAGAGGAAGGTTCAGAGAAGAAAATTTATCAAGGTGTTTTAAGAGCGAAAGGTTGTGATGCAGGTTTTTGCCGAATCCGATGCCTGGATCTATGATCAAGCGGTTGCGGTCGACACCTTTACCGGTGATCCAGTCAATCCGTTCCGTGAAAAAATCAATGATCTCTGCAACCACATCATTGTAAAAAGGCTTGATCTGCATATCGGCAGGTGTTCCCTGCATATGCATGATGATAACCGGAACACTGGTCTGCTGAACCACTGTGATCATCTCCGGATCTTTATTTAATGCGGAAATATCGTTGATGATGTCGGCTCCTGCCTGGAGGGCTTCCCGGGCAACAGCGGCTTTGGCGGTATCAATGGAGATGGGAATGGTGTGCTTTTTCCGTACCGCTTCAATGACCGGAATGACCCTTTGTAATTCTTCCTCTATGGAAACCGGGTCGGCAAAAGGGCGGGTTGATTCCCCGCCCACGTCAAGAATATCAGCTCCGGCGGAAATGAGGGCTTCCGCCTGGGCTATAGCACTCCGAGTATCTGCGAATTTACCGCCATCAGAAAAGGAATCGGGTGTCACATTGAGGATACCCATTATCTTGATGGCGGCATTTTCCGTCAAGGATTTTTAGACTCCATATTCGGATCCTTCGGATCATCCTCAGAAGCGGCATCAACGTCAGTTTCTGAAGCTTTCTCCCGAACCTCAGCTTCGGGCTGTTCGTCAGCAACAGTTTCGCTTGTTTCTTCGGTCTGCTCTTCAACACTTTCTTCCGGCTGAGGTTCTTCCGGTTGAGGTGAAACCTTCTTTTTCACCTTTTTGGCTTTTTGAATGCGCGAAGTGTATTTACCAGGACGGAGCTCCTCAATTATTCGTTCTAAATCCGTGAGAACAATAGTCTCTTTTTCCAGAAGTTCTTCGGCCATTTGAGTGAGGATGTCACGGTGTTCTTCCAGCAGAGCTGTGACTGTGTTCATGGCCTCATCGATAAATTTCCTGACCGAGATATCTATCAGCCTTGCGGTATCTTCACTGAAATCTCGGTTGTGACCAATGTCTTTGCCAAGGAAGATCTGCTCTTCCTTCTTGCCGTAGGAGAGTGCACCGAGTTCGTCGCTCATACCCCATTCGCAGACCATCTTTCTGGCAAGACCTGAAGCACGTTCAATATCGTTTCCTGCTCCGGTGGTGATCTCGTCAAAGATGATTTTTTCGGCGATCCTGCCCCCGTAGAGTATGCAGAGGTTGTTCTTCAGGTACGTTCTAGAATGGGTATACTTATCATCTGTTGGCAACTGCATGGTAAGACCAAGGGCACGGCCACGCGGGATAATGGTAACCTTATGGATCGGATCGGTGTCGGCCAGCAACCAGGCAACCAGGGCATGGCCCGCCTCGTGGTAAGCTGTAACCTTCTTTTCCTTCTCGCTGATAATCAAGGAACGCCGTTCCGCGCCCATCATAATCTTGTCTTTGGCCATCTCAAGCAGGTCCAGGGTAATTTCCTTAGCACCTGTCCGGGCGGCCATTAAAGCGGCCTCGTTGACCAGATTTTCAAGGTCGGCACCTGTAAAACCCGGGGTTCCACGGGCGAGGATTTCCAGATCAATATTGGCAGCCATCTTGGTTTTCTTGGCGTAGATCGCGAGAATTTTCCGTCTACCACCGACGTCTGGTACCGGGACTATCACTTGCCGGTCAAAACGTCCGGGACGGAGCAGGGCAGGATCAAGAACATCCGGTCTGTTGGTTGCTGCAACTATAATAACCCCGTCGTTGGTTTCAAAACCATCCATCTCAACCAGCAACTGGTTCAGGGTTTGTTCGCGCTCGTCATGACCACCGCCGAGACCTGCACCACGATGTCGACCAACAGCGTCGATCTCGTCAATGAAGATAATACATGGGGCACTCTTTTTGCCTTGGGCGAACATATCGCGAACACGGGAGGCACCGACACCGACAAACATCTCGACAAAGTCGGAGCCGGAGATGGAGAAAAACGGCACGTCGGCCTCTCCGGCAATTGCTTTGGCCAGGAGGGTCTTCCCGGTTCCCGGAGCTCCCGTCAGAAGAACGCCGGTTGGAATTCTGCCGCCAAGGGCGGTGAATTTGCCAGGATCTTTCAGAAAATCGACAATCTCCTCAAGCTCCTCCTTGGCCTCGTCAATTCCGGCAACATCGTCAAAGGTGACCTTGTTGTCACTTTGTTCAGTAAGTCTTGCCCGATTTTTACCAAAAGAGAGTGCACCGCCCTTGCCGCCGCCCTGCATCTGCCGCATGAAAAATACCCATACGCCAATGAGCAGCAGCATGGGAAACCATGAGACAAATATGGTCATCAGCCAGGAGTCCTTCTGGGTTTCCTTGACGTTAATATCCACCCCTGACTGACGGAGGATTGAAATCAAGTCACTGTCGTTTAGAGGATAAATGGTTTGGAACGGTTTCCCGTCCTGGAGGGTTCCTGAGAGAACATCTCCGCTGATGGTGACACGGTTGATCGCCTTATTGTTAACGCTTGTCATGAACTCGCTGTAGGTGAGCGAGGTAACATTGCTCTGTGGCTTATTGAAAAGATTGAAAAGGAGGATCATGGTCAGACCAATCACCAGCCACATGCTTAAATTTTTATAGAAAGTATTCAACGACCCCTCCGGTGGTTCCTGGATTTCTATTATTGTCTTAAATTTTCGAGTGAAGACAACGCAACGTACTGCCCTTATGGACAATACATAAAATATACGATTTTTCTATATCATCTGCTTCAGTTATCTGATGAACACGACCGAATAATATGTTTAACCTGCTCAAATTTCAGTCCACGCATCCTTAAAGTAAATCAAAAAATGAGAATGTCGAGTCAGTTCTTAATATATTTTTCCCTCTCACATGGATTGTGTAAAGTATTGGACAGGATGTACATTCATTTCGTTATTCTTCAACTCCTGTATTCCGTTGACTAAAGCAGCTGCTCCACTGACCGTGGTTGTGTAAGGAATGTGGTAGTCCAGGGCTGCTCTCCTTATCAAATAAGAATCTTCGGTGGTGCGAAGACCCATTGAGGTGTTGATGATCCATGATATCTGGCCGTCCTGAATCTTGTCGAGGATGTGCGGACGACCCTGGGATATTTTGTTGATAAGCTCGCAGGCAACTCCGGCTTTTTGCAGGTAGGCAGCGGTGCCAGTGGTGGCGTAGATGGAAAAATCGAGTTCGATCAGTGCCTGAGCCACGGGGAGAACCGCCGCTTTATCGTTATCGCGCACACTAATAAACACATTGCCGGAAGAGGGAACTTTAGACCCTGCTGCCAGATGCGCTTTGGCAATGGCCAGCCCAAGGTTGTTGTCGATACCCATGACCTCACCGGTGGATTTCATCTCCGGTCCAAGAAGGGTGTCAACTCCTTCAAAACGATCAAAAGGGAAGACCGACTCTTTAACCGCCCAGTGTTTAATATCAACTTCTGTGGTTAGTTTCAGTTCTTGAAGGGTGGCTCCCATCATCACCTTGGTGGCGAGTTTGGCAAGTGGTACTCCTGTGGCCTTGCTGACAAAAGGAACTGTTCGTGAAGCGCGGGGATTCACTTCAAGGATATAGAGTTGGTTATCTTTAACTGCGAACTGGACGTTCATCAGCCCGACAACGCCCAGCTCCTCCGCCATTGCACGACTGGCTTGCTTTATCTCTTCGATGAGCGCTTTGGACAGGGTGTGGGGTGGCAAGATACTGCACGAATCACCTGAATGGATACCCGCCTCTTCCACGTGCTCCAGGATGCCTCCGATGATGGTTTGTTTTCCGTCACAGATGGCATCGACATCGACTTCGATCGCATCTTTCAGGAATTTATCGATCAGTACCGGATGTTCAAGACTTGTGCCGCCTACGGCTATCATGAAATCTTTGATACCCTGGTCATTATACACGACTCGCATATCTCTGCCGCCAAGGACGTACGACGGGCGGACAACAACGGGGTAGCCAATTCGAACTGCTGAGGCTAGAGCTTCTTCAAGGGTATAGACGGTGTCGTTGTCCGGTTGACGCAGGTTAAGTTTTTGTAAAAATTGCTGGAACCGTTTCCTGTCTTCGGCCCTGTCAATGGCGTC
>WTAT01000538.1 GCA_013139415.1 Desulforhopalus sp. | reverse complement strand
GCCCCTTTTTTCTCTTCACCCGGGGTAGAGCAAGACGTTCTTTTGACTGTTCTCCTGGTTCGGTCCTTTTTGTGCCATGTGTTTGTCGTATGAGTATTTAGTCTGATAATGTATATTATGTAAACTTTAGGATCTCTATGTAAATTCGCCCCTGGATCTGAAACAGAATTTTCTCAAAATGCCCCCCTCTTCCATCTCAGGTATTACCTCAACAACCACTTCTTAAGCCGGCAATGTCTGTCAATCCCCAAAATACCTTTCTGTTACAACTGAGCTGTACTGGTATATTATATAGTAGGCATATAGAGGGATTGAATGCGTACTTACCGCCAGCGCAACCTGTAACGTCTTTAGAGCAAGCTAGCATGCATAAGTCAGAGCTTGAAACCCTGATTAAGGCACGAGGAAGAGAGTTCTTTGAAATTATCAGCGATGAGGCACCTTCCATATTCGACAAAGGCTGGTGGACAGGAAAACTGCTGGACTGGTGCATGCGGAATGAGAACTTCAAGGTCCAGCTTTTCCGCTTTGTTGATGTACTTCCCTACTTGACAACAGGTGAGTCTCTAAGCCGTCACATTGAAGAATACTTTGCGGAACAAGAGCAGGACATACCAGCCGCACTCAAATGGGGGGCCAAAGGTGCAGGTCTCGGCGGCAGGATCACCGGCAAGATGTTGGCCAAAACCATTCGGACCAACATTGAAAGTATGGCCAAACAATTCATCATTGGTGAGAACATTGAAAGCGCTCTTAAAGTATTGACAAAACTAAGAAAAAATAACTTTGCCTTTACTGTTGACATACTGGGTGAGGCCGCTGTTAGTAAGGAGGAATCTGAACAATATCAGCGAA
Source organism: Desulforhopalus sp. (assembly GCA_013139415.1). Classification (GTDB taxonomy): domain Bacteria; phylum Desulfobacterota; class Desulfobulbia; order Desulfobulbales; family Desulfocapsaceae; genus Desulforhopalus_A. Next base: position 2,751 of record WTAT01000538.1, on the reverse strand, counting down.
GTTATCTCGAACTTCTCCATGAATTGCAGAGGGAGGAAAAGCGTTGGAAAAGCCTCGGTGAGGCAGAATCGAATCTAGACTGGGGGCATACATCCAAACTCTATGTTTCCATAAAGCCTTCCAGTTTGTATTCCCAGGCCACGCCTGCTGACTTCGATGGTTCTGTTAAAGCTATTTGTGAACGTTTTGAGCCAATTCTACGTAAATCTAAGGGGATAGGAGCTTTTGCTCGCATTGACATGGAACAGTATAAATACAAGGACATGACCCTGGAGGTGTTTCGGAGGTTGCGGTCCTCTCCTGAGTTCAGGGATTACCCGCACCTGGGCATAGTACTCCAAAGTTATTTGCGTGACACGGACCAGGATTTGGATGACCTCCTGAGATGGGCGAAAGATGAAGGTCTCCCCTTCTCTATCCGACTGGTGAAGGGGGCTTATTGGGACTACGAGACGGTCACCGCCAAACAAAATGGCTGGGAAATGCCAGTCTACACCATTAAAGCTGAAACGGACGCTGCCTTTGAACGCCAGGCACAGAAAATCTTGGAGAATCATGACATTTGCCACCTGGCATGCGGTTCTCACAATATTCGTTGTATTGCCGCTGTGTTGGAGATGGCAAAAGTTCTCAAGGTTCCAGAGAACCGTTATGAGTTTCAGGTTCTCTATGGTATGGCGGAACCGGTTCGAAAAGCGCTTGTCAAGGTTACCAAACGCGTGCGGCTCTATTGCCCTTACGGAGAACTTTTGCCTGGCATGGCCTATCTGGTGCGCCGCCTTCTGGAAAATACTGCTAATGAATCCTTTTTGCGCCAGAGCTTTGTCGAAGAGCTCGAGGTGGAAAAACTCCTGGCGGATCCAGTTGAAGAGTTGAGCAAGGTGGAGGAGAAGCAAATAACCGGCTCTGGCAAGGGGGCCCAAGCTGTGAATGAGAACGGGTTGAGGCCCTTCTCCAATGAACCTGCGGTGGACTTCACCCAATCTGAAGTAAGATCGGCATTTCCTAAGGCCATTACCCAGGTGCGCACAATGTTGGCCCGCACCTACCCCCTCCTAATCGGGGGTGAAGAGATTAAGACCGAGGATACCCTCCCCTCAGTTAATCCCGCCAGACCTGAAGAAATCGTGGGCCATGTCTGCCAGGCTGGCAAACAAGAGATCGACTCCGCCATTGCCTCCGCCCAAAAAGGCTTCCCAGCCTGGCGGGACACCTTGCCCAAAGACAGGGCCCAATATCTTTTCAGGGCTGCAGACATTGCCCGTAAACAAATCTACAATTTGGCCGCCTGGCAAGTTCTGGAAGTTGGTAAACAATGGGATCAGGCTTATGGAGACGTTGGAGAAGCTATTGATTTCCTTGAATATTACGGCAGAGAGATAATACGACTCGGCAGTGAAATAAGGATGGGAACAGCGCCTGGAGAGCTGAACCACTATTTCTATCAGCCGAAAGGATTGGCCGCGGTCATCGCACCCTGGAATTTCCCGCTGGCCATAAGCTGCGGTATGTCTGCAGCGGCAATCGTGGCGGGTAACTGTGTACTTTACAAGCCCTCTGGCCTCTCTCCTGTTGTTGGCTTTACCTTGGCCGAGATTTTCAAAGAGGCCGGTTTACCCGAAGGCGTGTTCAACTACACTCCAGGACGTGGCAGCGTCATTGGTGACTACCTTGCGGACCATCCTGACATCAGCCTTATCGCCTTTACCGGTTCCATGGACATTGGTCTCCGCATTTTGGAAAGGGCCTCCAAGGTCCACACCAATCAAACCTGTGTAAAAAAGGTTATCGCAGAAATGGGCGGCAAGAACGCCATCATTGTTGACGATGATGCTGACCTGGATGAAGCGATTGTCCACCTACTCCACTCTGCTTTCGGCTTCCAGGGTCAAAAGTGCTCAGCTTGCTCCAGAGCCATCGTCCTGGAACCAATCTACGACAGGTTCGTCCGTCGGCTAGTGGAGGCAGCCAAGTCAGTACAGATCGGCCCGGCGGAAGATCCAGCCAACTATATGGGGCCGGTAGTTGACCAGGCAGCTCAACAAAGAATCCTGGAGTATATCGAAATTGGCAAGAACGAAGGTAATCTCTTGATATCTAGAGAAGTTCCTGATGAAGGTTATTATGTTCCTTTGACTATTTTTTCGGATATCAAGCTGGAACATCGTCTGGCGCAAGACGAAATTTTCGGGCCGGTGCTCTCCATCATGAAAGTCAAAACCTTTGATGAGGCCATCGAGGTGGCCAACTCCACCAAATTCGCACTTACTGGCGGTGTCTTCAGCCGCAGTCCAAAACACCTGGAACAAGCCCGCAGGGAGTTTAAAGTAGGCAACCTTTATCTTAACAGGGGCATCACCGGCGCCCTGGTGGAACGCCAGCCTTTCGGAGGGTTCAAGATGTCTGGTGTTGGCTCAAAGGCGGGTGGGCCTGATTATCTTCTCCAGTTCATGGATCCCCGCGTGGTCACAGAAAACACTATGCGAAGGGGATTTGCACCTGTAAGTGATGAGGATGATTGGATTTAGAACGAATGAATTGAGTGCATATTCTAAGAATTTATACCGCAAAAACTTTAATTAATTAGAACAGATTAACTCGAGACTTTTAGACTAATTATATCAAATAGTTCACTTGGTGCTACCGGAAGCCACTGTTGCCAGCACCTGCTGTAAACGGTCTATGTGTCCATCGCCATGATCACGGATGAGAGATAGCTCTTCCTGAGAAAAATTGTACGTTCCTAGCAAT
>WTAT01000432.1 GCA_013139415.1 Desulforhopalus sp. | reverse complement strand
GGCGGTCCATACTGCATGCAGATCAAGGGAGCCTTCTTTTTGTTCAGAGGGAGTTATGCTCACTGTTTCCACCTCAACATCTGTAACTTTTGCCTGGGCTCCTCCAGCCTGCTGGACAGACATCGATTTTCGGTGATCAAGATATACCTTGGCAAGCAGATCACCGCTGACACTGATAGCCAGCTTATCGTACACATCTTCCTCATCACGGAAATCAAAAGAGCGGTATACATTCTTAAGAAGACTATGCAGAATTGTTTTGCCATCCTCCTCATGAAACTGGCTGGCCCGCGCATCACTGCCAATCGGAACGCGCACAAAAGGAAAGAGTGCAATCACCCCGACAACAAGCACCCCTGCTATTATGCAATGAAATCTTACAGATTGATCTTTTCGCAAGCGGCGGCCAATAATAATACTTATCGGAATCAAAACGAAAAAACAGGCAACACTACCCAGTGGGACGGGAAGGCCTCGGTGCTGGCTGGCCACATTGATATTATCCACCGTGGGAATGGTGTAGTTGTTGAGATAATTAGTCCATTTCAGGACATTGTCATCTGGATCCAGGTCATAGGGAAATGGACCAGCCGGATCGGTCATCCGTGCCGTGACTTTCTGCACCCGGTCCGAGAAAAGATCCCACCGGGCTGTCACTTCCTGTGGCATACCGTCGGTAAGATAGGTAATGATGATACCGAGCATAGCAGTGTTGAGCAGCACCCGTTCAGGTGTTTCAATAAAACGGCTGCGCAGCATAGATGACTCTACAAAAGCAGTGCGATCGAGAATAGGCTTGAGTCGCTTCCCATCGATAAGCACATTTTCACGCTCCATAAAAAACTGCCCAACCTGCTCACGCAAGATGTTGAACTCATCTTCCTCGATGTACTCATCACCCCGCAGGTCAAAATCTATCCAGGCCATCATGTCCTTGATCCGCACCAGGATCTCGTTCCGCACTTCATAGGGCTCAATGTAGAGGAAGGTGCGTATCCCTGTGCCGATCTTTCGTCTAAGGGCTTTCTGGTCAAACTCGGAATACCAGGGATCATCCCAGTCAAGATGGAGAGTGGATTTTGTCAGCATACGAAAATCAACGACCTGGACACCCTCGTGGTAGCAAAGAAAACCAAAGGATGCTTTTGGAAAACCATTTTCATCTGCGGGAAGGATGAAATTCAATGATTTTGGCTGTACTTTAAATGGATAGGTCAGTTGGGCATACAGGACCCGTTTGTCCTCAGGCGGGCCTGGAATAATCTGACGGGTATAGGGATTTATTGATCCAACAAAGGGTGAAGGTCTCTCAATGCGCAGGCGCGGTTCCACCAGGTCAAAGGAGACCGGCAGCTTATCGCCTCTGTCGGTGACAATCTGGAGGATTTTTTCGGCAAAAATATGCTGCCGCTTTTCAAGTGTCGGACGATTTGGAATTGGCTCGGGGAAAAAATCATCCGGTATCAGTTCCTCAAAAATAGAAATATCCTCGACAAATATTTCCAGTTGCATACGGACATGGTCTTTTTCTATATAGATTTCGGCAATATTGCGGGAATTCTCAGCACCGCTCAGGTTGATCCAGTCGGCATAACTTACAGGTGGAATGAGAATAAGGAAAAGAAGAAGAGGAAATGTATATTTTAGTAATGATTTCATAGTACATATCAATATGTATTAGTGTGGTGTAATTATATCGCGATGTACTATAACATAAAAAGGATTTATCGAAAAAATCTCAAAATAAAAGGCCGGAAAAACCGGCCTTATCTGTTCCTTATTCCAGCGCCTATAGTTCAGCCTGATGGCGGAACCAGTGCCTCCATCACTTGATCAATGGTAAAGCTGCCAGGCTTCTGTCGCAGAAGGAAGTTTTTTCCCCACGCATATTTCTCTGCCATATACCATTAAAATTTGTACTTGATGGTTCCAGACAGGAAGACAATATTGTTGGTGCTGAATTCTCCTTTAAAACGCTCGCCTCCTGCCTCCTGATCCATCTTACCGTCTCCCAGCCAAAGAAAAGTTGTACCAAGAGCAAAGTCGAGTTTATCTGAAATTTCCTTTCCGTAAGCTGCGGACAGCCGGACCTGTTCATCTACCGGGATGTCAGCAGTACGCTTGCTGTCGCTCACGGGTGAGCTGTCATAGGCGATCCCGAATGAGAAAACTTGACGATTAGACAATTTATGCGCGAGGGCAATTCCAACATGCCAGGTGTCATCCCAGTCGCGGTCAAATGTTGTAACTGCGGAGGCACCCCCTACCCCTTCGATGCCGAGACGCGTATCTCCGAAGGCTGACCATTCCTCCCAGTCAAAATCAGCCATTAACAAGGTATTATCAGTAAGCTTGTATTTCAGGCCGACCTGGATCATCTGCGGATAACTGAAATCAACTTCTACCTCATCAAGTTTAGATGTTACATTGTTCAAAATACTAGTGCTGGCACTTAAATCACCATCAAGTTCGACATCGGATTCCGCTTTGTACAAGGCGCCAATAGTCAAACGGTCAGTCACCTCGTACATCAGGCCAAAAAATCCCTGGTAACCCCAATCGTCGATCTTGTCGATAGAAACCTGACCATCTGGTAGTAACCCTGGCTGGTTGATGGCGATATCAAGATCCAGATTGGTATAAATAGCAGAGACCCCCACTCCCAGAGACAATTTATTATTGACCCGATAGGCAACAGAAGGTGAGATGCCAAGACCAGTCAGCACAGAGCGCTGTGCCTGGTAGCGACCGACAAAGTCCTTGCCGTAATCAACGCCTCCTCCCAGCGGGGCGGTTATTCCAATCCCTAACCGCCAGTCATCATTCAGGGTTTTTACAGCAAAGGCACTCGGGATGGCACTTACAAATCCAGCATTGCCACCATCTTTACCACCCGCAGTCGCGATGTCAGAATCGAAACGCACTGACGGGATGAGAACCTGGAATCCACCCATAGCTGTGTCACCATCTATTCCGGTCATGCCGGCCGGATTGGTAATGGCAGAATCTGGAAGGACAGTATTGGTTATATTCCCAACCCCAGCTGTACCGACACTGATTGGGGACCCTATTTCAGGTAGGTAAAGCCCGCCGGCAAAAGTGGAGGTTGCTGTGAGCAACACGCCGGCAGCAATTAAAGAATGAATTTGAATAGACTGCATTATTTAACCTCGCAAGTCTCTTTGATTTCCTTAATTTTTGCATCGAGCTGCTTGTCGTATTCACCTGTGGCTATTTTTGCCTTTGTACCTGATGTTCCTGCTGCTAGTCCGCCAACTAATGAGACTGGAACAATTGACATCAATCCTGCCTGTATTTGTTCTCCAACATGGGCTTTTTCACTTTCCAAGGCTCGAATATCTGCTTCGGCATGGGAGCAGTTAATCGGTTGATTTAAAGCAGCTTCTTTTTCTTTGAATTTCTTAGCGCATCCGGTGGAAAGACCCATGAGAGATATTACCAATCCAGCTATTACGATTTTTTTCATCATTTTGTTCTCCTTTTTTCACTTAGGAAATAGGAATTTGACATGAAATTGCAAAGACCAATGCAGGCAAGACAAACATTAAACAGGTAATACCGATGAGACATCTCATACTTTATCTTTTCATCATTGAACCCCCTATCTTTGAGTTAATAAATCTCACAACAACCTAATAACCTTTAGTTCATCCAATCAAATAGGGCCGACGGCACCGCAGGAATAATAAAGAATCGAAAATCCCACTCCGAACCTGGAATATCGTCTGGCTGTATAACGGAGTAATGCGCCTCTACACCAAAGCGTACCGGCACCTTGCCAAATTGAAAGGTTTTGTTGATTCCCATACCGATTGGGACAGTCCATCTGTTGTCTTTGTCCTGCTCCCAGTTGGCAATAATGTTTGGGCCGGCCCCAATAGACATCGTGTCGCTGAGGCTGTAATAGACAAAGTACTGAATATTTGTCAGGTTGACGTCGGAACGATCATCGTCGCCGTCAAAATCCCAATACTGCTGCACCAGAGTACCGATCTTCCACTTCGGCCCCATATAAACCGCCAAACCAGAAGGCCCCGCCGTCCATTTACCCGTACCAAGGATATCCTCGCTTGCGGTTGGGAACCCCAAGTCAAAGCCGGCACCCCAGAGGAAGCTTCCGCCGCCCTCAAGCTTAGTCCCTTCACTGGGGGTGAAAAGCCCGACGTAATACATATCGCCGAAGTCTGTGGTACGCCCGTCAAAAAGATCGAGTAGGGGTGGTGGTGATTCAGGTGGCACGGTGATACCACCAGGGATACTACCATAGTCACCACCACCGCCAGCATCGATCTTGTCCTGGTCGAGCGGCATGCTCGGTACCGTCCAGACGATACGATTGATGAGATTCCAGTTCTCATTAAGGCGTTTGGGAAACTGCGCGATACCCATGTAAGTGCCTTTGGTCGCTGTCTCACCATTATCCGGGTTTTCCATGGGATAGAAGTCGAACTGGGTGAATAACATCGCCACATTTCCCAAAGGATTGTCCATCAGTGCCGACATCTGTGCCAGGGTCGGTTTACACCCGGCTTTGAGCACTCTTCCGAGATCCGCATCTGGATCCTTGGCGAACTCTCGACACTCTTCGGATTGGGCCTTGTCGGCAGATGCGGCTGCGCCAGAACTCGTCCCCTCGGTGTCGGCCAGCACCCCGGATGAGATTAAGGTAACCAAGACAAAAGCACTCAGTGGCAAAAATTTTTCGATAGCTGTTAGCATAGTAATCCTTTCGACTCTACATTCAGGTGTCATTTTTTCAACACAGATAACGCTTGTTAATGTAAATACAGGTAAAAAGCCCGGCAGTTTACCGAGCTCCAGTAGATGATTTTACAAACAAACATCAATTGATGAGCTGCTAACCGCTTATTTCATCTTATATTTTTTCTTAAACTCCTTGATCATATCTGCCGTAACCTCACTGATATCCCATTGACCGGCATGCATCTCTTTTGACAATTGGTCAGGTACTGTATGGTCTGGTCTCTGTGGTTTGTTAGGGCCAGGCACTGACCATGCTTCGTCATCGGAGACAATCTTGCGCACCTTGATATTGTCTTTGGTGATGTTCCAGACCAGATTGTCTTCAGCCAGGGTGAGTGGTCCGTCATAGGTCTCACGGATGTATTCGAACATTTGGTCACGAGTATCCGACTCATTGAGGAAATGGTAAGCGATGGCATGCTTGGGTTTGATCGTGCTCATGATCTTGCCAAACGCCTGTGGTGGGGTATGGACGATGGTGCCGACACCAAGAGCAGACTGGGGAGACTGGCCGTACATGGTCACCAACTGTTCGGGAGTCAGAAAGGCTTCATGGATGGCAATATCGGCATCCTTGGCATACTTGATATACCAGGTGTTGGGCTTGGTATCGCCACCGATGACCACCTTCATGCCTTTCCAGTAGAGGGCCATACTGACAGATCCGTCACCGGCATGGATCGCCGGCCAGGTTTTGATCGTCACGCCGTTTTCATCATAGATGACCTGGTTTTCACCTTTATAGTCAAATTCGTGAACATTAATCTTGCCCGGCTGAGAGGGCAGATTGGCCAGGCGGGTCATATTGTCCCAGTTATACGCTTTCAGAAAGTGCTCGACGGCGTATTTGGTGCCCATGTCCTCCCGGGCACCGGACGGTCCGTAGATCTCCAACGACACGGTCCGGCCAGCGGTCCAGCCGCCGGCCCAGAGACCGGGCAGATCGCCCCAGTGATCGGTATGCAGGTGAGAAAGGAACACCTTGGTCAAAAAATCGAAGGGAATCATCAGTGCGGCCATATTCGCGTTGGCTCCGGTGCCGAGATCAAACAGGAACTTGTCGCCATTGCCCAGTTCCACCAACCAACAGGTAGCGGCTTGGCTGCGGCGGGCTGCCGGCATCCCTGTGCCAAGAGCAATAAGACGAATCTCGTCTTTACCAAGTTCCTCGCTCCCAGGGTAATAAATGTAACGGTCCGGGGCAACTCCGTTCGGATCTTTGACTTTGCCTCCACGGGCAAAAACTTGAGGGACAGTGAAGAGTAACGATAATACTAGAAGGCTTAACAGTATTTTGGGTATCTGCATGGTGGGTTTCCTCCTTTTCATTTGGTGAAATTCGATGATTTTTTGAGGATATTGAA
>WTAT01000422.1 GCA_013139415.1 Desulforhopalus sp. | reverse complement strand
CTCAAAACCGAGTTTTTTTAGAATTTCGGCCACTTCTGGCGTTGTTGCCACACGTTTTTCGCCTTCATGTATCTCTTTTGGTACGCCGATTCGCATGCTATGTCTCCTCTTCATTTAGTAAGACTTTTTAGAGATGCTTGAAAATATATTCTTCCAGGGAACTGTCAGAAATGACCAATGTTACTAATTATAATACTCATTTGCAGAAAGATAATACCTGACATGAAAAAAGATAATAAAGGATTTCAGCGATACCACTTAAACAAGACAAATGGTTGATGTGGTTGGGGGGGAGGTAATAAATACAAGAGGTCGATTGCTTTAGTGCCTTACTCCAGATTTCCTGTCACTCTTTTCAGTACCCCCTTGAGGGGTATAAAAAACAAGAAATCTGGAGAGTGTAATGAAATTGAAAACTTAAAGTGACCATCAAGGCACTTATACCCCTCAAGGGGGTACTGAACAGAGTCCTGGCTTATTTTCCCGTTTACCGGGGTTAGAAGACAATAAAAATCAGTCGTGTTTAGTGGGGGCTTCCTGCAACGTTCAGTCAGCAGGAAGCCCGGATAGAGTGGTGAAAAAGGTTCTTTGAGATTGTCCAAAAGAATAAAAAAAGTCAGTAATCAGGGGAAATTTATGCTGATTTTTTGGTCGTCTCCCTCATGTTTGGATTTGATTTTAAGATCCATGCTATTATTACGAATCCCAAAGGCAAGGGTTGTTTCGGCTTTAGTTCCTTCGAGATGGGATATCTCTCTCACTGCATTAATAATTTTTTCCGCTATTGGGCTGCCGGGCGATGGGAGGTCAGCTTTTCTGTATTCGGCGGTAACTTTTACGCCGTCACCTGGGGAGTTGGAAATGGTTATTTCTTTGGCATTACTGTTTATCCCATGCAGGATAGCCAGGGCAATCCATTTTAATGCGGCTTCATCTGTATCAGAGTCGTTTTTTACCTGAGACATTTCTTTCAGCGGATCGTTGGTAGCAAAACAGTCACAGAGGCCTTGGACTTTCTGATGTAAATTTACAGCATCTTTCATAATGTTCTCCTTTTAGTGAGGTTGTGTGGCCTTCGGCTCTTCGTATCTTGGAAATTCTTTTCTTGTATTCTAGTAAGAATTTCGTGCAGCTACTTAGACCCCTCTGGGGACTGAAACAAGTCCCCCTTGTCGGGGTTAGAAAATGATTCACTGCATAGGCTGAAAAACGCTTATTGATACAAGTAATCATATTTCAGCCTGACACAAATTTTTCTCTTCCAACAGACAGAGGGGAGAAAAAAATACGTCACACTTCCAAACATATTCAAAGGAGGTCTTCGTCTTTCAGCCGCATCCTCCGCCTGATCCACTACAACTGCCGTCGGAACAGGGGCTTCGCCGACCCTTGAGAGATGAGGTCTTTTTATTTTCATAAACGATACTCAGGCCTTCTTCGATGAATCCCGCAGCTTCAACCGGTTTTACGCCAGCTTTGGAAAGAATCTCAAGGGGAGTCTGCCCGACGCCGCTTACCAATACGGCGCGGCAGTCGCCGAGGATTTTAGCTAACTGGTGCCAACGTTTTATGCCGCCCCCGATGGCCGGCCCCGGACGCTCCTCGACTTTACGATATGAATTTTCAACCTGCTCCCAAATCTGAAAAGTGCGGGCCTCTCCGAGATGTTGATTGATCAGTATGCCCTCTTCGGTGGCAACCGCAACATAAGGACGCATCTCGGCAGGCATTGGCTTAAGTGAAGAACAGGCGGTCAGGCAGCTTCTGAATTCTCCGGTTCGATCATCGTCAAGTAAACCCACCGCATCGGCCCGACAGCGTGTGCAGTGACGCATCTGCGGTAAATATTCCTCCGCCTTGGAACGGAGTTTTTCCATCAGCTCCTTATTCGGCTGCTCAATACTACCAAAGGGGGTGTTGACATTGGGAAACATGGCCATGCAGTTGAGTAGATCGACGCCCAGTTCTTTCATGGCTTTCGCGACGTCTTCAATGTGATGTTCATTAACGCCCGGGATGACAATGCAGTTGACCTTCACAGTAATGTTATGGGCCTTTAGTTTTTTAATCGCAGCAAACTGGCGGGTCAACAGGAGTTCTGCTGCCTGCAGTCCCTGGTAGATGACCTTGCCGTCCTTTACCCAGGCGTAGATTCTTTTGCTGATTTCCGGGTCAACAGCACAGACGGTAATGGTCACATGGGAGACTTCTATTTCGGCTAATGCCTCAATATAGGGACCAATCGCCATCCCGTTGGAGGAGACACAGAGCAGGGTTTCCGGGTGATTCTTTCTGATGGTGCGCATGGTACCGATTGTTTCCGGCCCATTGGCAAAAGGATCACCGGGGCCGGCGATGCCGGCAACGCTTATCCGTGGTTCTTTTTCAAGCACCCGTTCCATATATACACCCGCCTGTTCCGGAGAAAGGACTGTGCTGGTCACACCTGGTCGCGATTCATTTACGCAATCATACTTACGGTCGCAGAAGTTGCATTTGATATTGCATTTTGGTGCTACGGGCAGATGCACCCTGACGAATTTGCCTTTGGCATCAGCATTAAAGCAGGGATGGCTTTTAAAATCCCTTGTTCCTGAATTATTTATGATATGTCCTTGCTGTAGATAGATTGAAGGCACTACTTACATATGACAAACTCGTAAAAATCATATTTTGAGATGGGTAAGAAATAGCCCGATCTGTTTCGTGGTAGGTCGGGCCTTTTACGACCCGCCATCACTAGCTGTAGCCGATAGGGGAATCGATTTGCTTTTTTTCGATGACAGTACTGGTTATGAGATCGAACAGTGCTTGTGCCCCATGGTAGCCAAGGTGTAAAATTCGTTGGCCACCGACGCGGTCGTGGATGGGAAAGCCTACCCGGATGAGTGGCAGATTTTCTTTTCTGGCAAATGCATAGCCCTTGGAATGTCCGATGACTAGGTCAACCTTCAGTTCTTTTGCCATGGTTTCAATATCAAAAAAATCAACATCTTCCTTCACCACTGGAAGTTCACAATCCATTCCTTCAAGGGCCTCAGCAATACTTGATTCAAACTTGCCACTTTTGCCACCGGAGGCGCAGAGTACGGTGTGGATGCCGATTTCGGCGAGAAAGGAGGTGAGACCGACAACTAAATCTTCCTCTCCATAAACCACGGCTCGTTTACCAAAAATATATTTGTGGCCGTCAACCATGCTGTCGATCAATCTCCCTCTGGCTGCTGTGTGTTGCTCAAGGACTTTGCCACCGGTCTTAGGGGGCAGAGTCGAACCGAGCTCGATGGTTGCTTTAGCTCCGCCCATGGTCCTGATAGCAGAAAGTGGAGTTCCACCTTCAGGGATGAGTGGATAATCGTTCAAGGCCTGGCCATCGAGGGTGTCCGAATAGTCGGGAAGAATTGTCGCATCTATATCGAAATCCTTGCATACATCTTTGAGATATCTGATATCAGCAGTCGAGATGAAGCCGCTTAACAGATTAATGGTCTCAGTTGGTTCCGATTCGACTGTCAGCTGCTCGATTATTTCCCTTACAGCGGCGTTAAATCCTTCCATATGGGTACCCGCAAAACTTGGGGTCGAGACATGGACCACCAGAGGGGTATCGGTGGTACCGAATTCTTTCTGGTATTCCGCGAGGATCATCGGCACATTGTCGCCAATGGTTTCTGTCAGACAGGTTGTTGCCACCCCGATGATCTTTGGGGTGTATTTGGAGGTGACATTTTGCAGGCCGAGTTTAAGATTCGGTCCACCTCCATAAATTGCCTGTTTTTCGCCAAGTGAGGACGAGGCGATGTCGATTGGTTCATTAAAATGACTGATGATATAGCGCCGCATATAGGTGGCGCATCCCTGGGACCCATGCAGGAAGGGGACGCAACTCTCGATACCCCGGAAGGCGAGTGATGCCCCAAGGGGTTTACAAAGTTTGCAGGCGTTTGTGGTTGCGGTATAACTTGGCATCTTTGTCATGACTATTACTCCTTAGTAGCTTAGAAATTCTTTTTATTGTGTTTCACCCCTCAAGGGGTGCTGAAAAGTAGGAAAGAATTTCGTGAAGTTACTTACACCCCTCAAGGGGGTATTATAACGAATCCCGTTTATCGGGGTTTACTCTATGGGGGACAAACTTCCAGACGGGACTCATCACCGAGCCGTACACTTCGCGGGCGAAATTCATCATGCCCTGGAAGCCTGCCAGCATTTCTTTTCGTTCGTGATTGTGGTGGTCGCAGAAGGCCACGCCAAGTTTGTAGGCAATGGGGCGTTCCTTGACTCCGCCGACAAAGAGGTCGACGTCTTTTTCTTTTAAAAAAGAGGAGAGTTCGAGATGATTTGAGTCATCGACGATGATACATCCGTCGTCGGTTATCTCTTCAAGTTCTATATAATCCTCTTTGGTACCGGTCTGGGAGCCGACCATGACCACGTCCATACCGATAAGCCGAAAGGCCTTGACCAGAGAAAAAGCCTTGAAAGCGCCGCCGACATAGATAGCTGCTTTTTTGCCGGTAAGCGCTTCTTTGTATTTGGCAAGTTCTGGGAGGAGGGTGACGAGTTCTTCTTTAACCACCCGCCGAGCTTTCTCCAGCATTTCCGGTTCACCAAAATGCCGGGCCACAGAGTAGAGTGCTTCGGCCATGTCTTCGATCCCGAAATAGGAAACTCGGATGGAAGGAATGCCATATCCATCCTTTAGCATGTTGGCAAGATCCATGGTGGCTCCGGAACACTGGATTACATTAAGTGCCGCTCCATGGCATCTCTGAATGTCTGCCACACGACCATCGCCGGTAATGTTGGCCACTACTTCAATGCCGATACGCTGGAAATATTCGCGAATCAACCAGATTTCACCAGCCAGATTGAAATTCCCCAAGATATTAATGGAGTGTTTGGAAATATTGCTGATGTCGCCCATACCGACTAAACGGGACATGGCTTCGCAAGCCGCTTCATAACCTCCTCGCTTATTCCCCTTTTTAAAGCCTGCCGATTGGTACCGGCAGCACCGGGATTCCTTTTTCCTCTGAGGCTTTTTTACATACAGCCTCCAAATCGTCTCCGATAATCCCGACTATACAGGTCGAATAAACAAAGGCTGCTTTCGGCTTATGTAACTCGATCAGTTCATCCAGGACCTTGGCAAGTTTTTTCTCGCCCCCAAAGACGACATCGAGTTCCTGCAGGTCTGTGGAAAAAGAAAGTCGGTGAAGCTCAGGACCTGATGAGAGCGCGCCACGTATATCCCAGGTGTAAACGGCACAGCCTATTGGGCCATGGACAAGATGGATCGCGTCTGCGATGGGATAGAGCACCACCCGGGAGCCGCAAAAGACACAAGCACGCTGGCTTACTGCTCCTGCAAGGCTTTCCTTATTGCAATCTATTTCAAAAGGGGCGGAACCCTTCCTGTGGATCTGTTTCGATCTTTCCTTTAAAAGAGGTGCTGTGCTCATAGGTTGCTATCCTTTAGTGACTCAGAAATGATTTTCTTATCTTTTTTTGAAAATCATCTCGTTGAGGAACTTATCCCGCTGTTTTCAGCGGGGTTGGTCGAAGTAGGTTGATCTTTTTCTTACCTACCATTGAGCAAGGGGTGTGCCAGATGAGTGTGTGTTGTAGCAATCAAATCAATTAGTTAGGTTGGGGCAGGTTGTGGAGAATAAAATTGAGAGCGGCTTGTTTGCATATACCAAATCCTACAAAAACGAAAGATAGCTACTTGTTTTGTCGGATTCGCTGTTATGCCAAAAGAGTGAGGGTTAAAGTTATTTTAGGAAAAATTATTATTTGATATCGTTTGAAGTTTTATGACAAACTTGTTTGTGGCATAGAGTCAGGAGACAAGTCATTTTGAGTTGGGTAAAATTGAGCAAAAGAAGACTGCTCTAAAGTCCATGTCATCCACCAGGCCCTTACTTCGGTGTTCTGGTTCACTCAAATGAATTCTGGCTCGGCAAAGGAGGTTGTGGGGAGGACTCTGGGTAATCTGATTGACTATACCGGACGTCACTTTCAGTATGAGGAAGAGCTTTTTGCCAAACACGATTATTCTGAGCAGCAGGAACATAATGTAGTTCACCGCAAGCTGGTTGCCCAGGTAATTGAGTTCCAAGAGCAGTTTCAAAAGGGTGAGAAGGATGTCTCCCTTGAGTTGATGGAATTTCTCAAAGATTGGCTCGTCGACCATATCAAAAAAACCGACAAGCAGTATAGCCCATTCTTGCGGAGTAAAGGAGTTGTCTGAGAGGTTTAGTTAGTTCTGTTTTATAGGGGGGGTACAATGGCTGCAATGGTCAATTAAGGAAAGTTGACCATTGCAGCCATTGTAACCCCCCTGGTTTTTTTGCTTACTGTCAACTGCAGCAATAGAGGTTGTGAAATGGACGGTATTCGTTGCTTGAGTATGGCGGTCCGAGTCCATTGCCTCAACCATAGTTGTTCGACTGAAAAATCAGCTCTTCATTCTCTTCTTAGCGTTATCCTCCAGCCCAGCTATCTTCTTGGTCATAAACCAGATTATGCAGGAGGAACGAAATTTACAATACAGTTCCGGATCACTGCAGACAAGACACTCTTCACATAGATGAATATTATTTTTGAGACACAGGTAGCTGGTTTCACGATCAGGGTGATTGACACATGTGGGCATTTTTATTTATCCTTGTTTGTTGAGCAGAAACTGTAGTCTGGCATCTGCTTCACCTGTTGCATTCTGATTTATATCTGAGAATCTCATCGCTTGTTCTAAGGTATGAAGGTTTTCAATAGATTGTAGCCCCACCAGGCGTTTAATTTCACTTGTATCTCGGTACACAACCAATGTTGGCACAGTTTGGATATGACATTTTCGGGCAATACCTGGATATTTTTCTACATCAAGTCGTGCAATGACCATGATGTCACAGCATCTCCTGAGAAAATTCACAAGTATCTCAGATTGATTCTGACAAGGGGTTGACCAGGGTGTGCCAAAAGCAACCAAGCTCAATTTTTGCTGTGTAACTCTTTCGAACTCTTCAGTACTTGTTAGCGTAAGTAGTTCGATCATAACCTCACACCCTCAATGTATTATGTCAATTCTGTCGACAATATCGGCTCCTTAATAAATTGTCCTCAATTTTTATGCCAAAAGACATTCCACTTGTAACCACATGCTTTTACGTGATATTATCATAAATGATATAGGGTCTCAGGTGCTCGGCTCCCCAAGGGAACGTTGGTAACGTTACCATCTTATAAGGAAAGAATGCTATCGTTAAGCTTTTGCCAACAGGCGAAATTTGGAACCGTCGTTTCCTCAGCGGTATTATTGAACAAAAGCAAATTTAAGAGCTGGGGCTAATACGCAAATAGCGTAGCAAGGTGCAGGTTCAAACACAAAAGGCCCGGTAACAAAACTAGGCCTTTTGCTGATAAAAACGAGAAAAATCATCTAGCACAAGCACATATGACGTTTTGTTGCGATCACCTCGGCTGCTTTAATGAGTGGATAAGCTGTTGGTGGTCCTGTTAAAAGAGGATGTGTTCCGATCTGAAAAGTTAACATTCCATCCACCGTCGTCTTGTTCTGGATCATAAACCCAATCAGATTAGTCAACTCTCCAACCGATTTCCCGCCAAATACCTCCCCGCCAAGGATAATTCCTGAATCTTTCGAAGCAATCAATTTGACAATTTGTTTATGGGTGCCAGGCAAACTGCCAGGATGACAATCAACCCCTTCGAAGGTTCCTGTAAGTACCTCAAAACCTCTTTCGTTAGCCAGATTTTCCGTTACACCCGCAGCTCCAAAGGCATCTTCGCCAATCGCAGTACAAAATATAGAAATAGTGCCATTAAAGGAACGAACTGTTGATAATTTAAAAAGATTCATGCCAGCAATCCGTGCTTCAGCACATGCTGTAGATGCAAGCATAGTCCTCTTCGGTGTTCGAGTCACAAAGCTAAATTTTTCAGCACAATCACCTACAGCAAAAAAATCCGGATTCTCTGTTCTCAAATATTCGTCGACCTTGATAAAGCCCATCTTGTTGATAGCAAGACCGGCTTCTTTGGCAAGATTTGAATTGGGGTGATATCCCACAGACAGTATAACAGCATCTGTTTCCAGAATTTCATCATTGTCCAGCAAAACCCCACCGACCTTACCGTTCCCCAGAATCTTCTTTACCTTTTTACCACAACATATCTTGACGCCCCTCGAAATCAGGGCATCTTCAGCTCTGGATGCCAGTTCTTCATCAAAGGCAAGACTTAAGACATGGGGTAAAAGTTCAACAATGGTAACATCCTTTCCTGCTTTTACCAGCTCATCAGCCATCTCTATGCCAATAAAACCGCCACCTATTACAACAACCTTATTACATGCCGCAAATTGTTTTGCTTCCTTGTCCAAATATTCCTTCTCTTTTGGGATAAAAAAAACATTTTCCTGGTCAATACCTTCAAGCCACTGTGGTCGTACTGGAGTTGAGCCCGTTGCAAAAATCAGTTTTTCAAACCTAATTTCTGAGTCATCAGCCAATTTGCATGTCTTGTTTTCCTGATGAATAGAGACTGCCTCACCAATGATCAGTTCTATATTCCCATTTTCCAGGACCGTATCCGGCACAACATTTTTATCACTGGATTCCAGTGTTCCAAACATATAAGGAATCCCACATGGAACCAATACTTTTTGCTCTTTACGAATCAAGGCAACTTTTTTCTCCGGATAAAAATTTCTTGAAGTTGTTGCAGCAACTATACCCGCGGCACTGCCGCCTATGACCAATACGTCTACTTGTTTCATTTTTGACCTCTAAAGTGAGTAATCTTGTGATTTCTTAATCTGCCTGTGTGGCTGACACTTTTTAGTTTTCAAGATTGATGCCAAGTAGGATGGGTACTTGTTGTGACTGGTTTATGTTCTTTTGTATCAAAGAGTTAACTGCTTTGATTCTGAGGTGGAGTACTGCAAGAAACACACCTTAGCTTAGCCAATAGTCGTATGGTAACGTTACTTTTATATGGGTATCGTTACCCGGTACACACTCTTTTCAGAGAACACGTGCCAAGCCAGGTAACTGAGCTAATCCCCTTATGGATTGTCACTGTGATACAGGCGGAAAAAAGCTCCTTCTTGCTGCATAAGTTCGTCATATGTTCCATCTTCAACAATGGCACCATTATCCATAACGATTATACGATCATAAAATTGTGCAAGATCAAGACGATGAATGATTGAGATGATGGTCTTTTCCCTAAAGGATGTTGAAATAAAATCCTGGATCATCGACTGGGAGATGTTATCAAGACTTGCTGTTGCTTCATCCATAATAAGGATAGGTGTATCAGTGAGCAGGGCACGGGCGATGGCAATTTTTTGTTTTTGTCCTCCAGAGAGATGACTCCCCTGGCTACCAACAAAAAAGTCGAGGCCAAGATCAATAATTTCTTCCAGGAATCCGTAGCGTTTGAAGGTACTCCAGGCCAGCTCCTTGAGCTGCAGGATATCATCAAAAGTCTTCTTGACTGAGCCCAGTAATATATTAGTTCGAATATTTCGATTGTATAAGTACCCTGAATGGCAGTAGGTATTGAAATCATTGGGTTGGTCATTTGATGAAGCGGTTTTATTATCGCGCACGTGATCCTGATTGTCATGCACACCGTGACAATTATCTACCTGCTTAATTTCAGAGAGAAAATATTTTCTGGCTGAGAGAATCTTTGTTTCAAACTCAGGTTGCAGCTTAATCTGTCCATGTTTTGCCGGGATATAGCGTAAGGCAAGAATCATAAGGTGGTTTTTTTCTTCCCGGGTCAAGGTGGCCGCATTATCGAGGTGGCTTAAGATGTTGTCATATCTGGGGAATTCCTCTTCTTTCATGGGGTTTTTGCTAAAGAAAGCTTCGTCGATGTCTATTTGCTGTAGCATCTCCAGGGTGATTCGGACCAGCGCCAAGCCAAGGCCTATAAAGTCATCTTCCAGGTTTGTTTGTTTAATTAAGGTAATGAAATCTCGATTGGTCGGCAGCTTCTCAATTTGATATTTGTTGCTAAGGGATTCACCAAAGATCAGATTATCCCGTAATGTGGCAAAGCGGAGGAATGTGTCAGGGTCATAAAATTCTACTACTTCCTCAAACTGACTCTTGAGGTCCTGATGAACTATCTGTCGCATCTTCAGGATATGCTCTTTGAGTTTATGGGCTTTATCAAGAGGGGGAATCGAACTCATTCCAAGCCATACCACGTCTTTTTCCAGGCCGATGTTATGAATGATGCGGCGCAAGCGATTTTGAATCTCTTTAGAAGATTCGGCATTGATTGCTGAATCGTGCAGGCCGTACAGGATGTTTTCACCAATAGTCCCTGAGAAAATGAATGGGTGTTGGGGAATCATGGTGATTTTGGAACTTATAAATTCGGGAGTACAGCAAGTCATGTCCTTCCCGTCGAAATGAATGGTACCTTTTGTCGTCTGATAGAGACGGGCAAGCACCAGGGAAAGGGTCGATTTGCCACAGCCTGATCCACCAATCAGGGCGATATGTTCCCCTTGGTTTATGGTCAGGTTAACGTTACGAAGAAGGGTGGTATTACCGGGCAGGGTGTAATGTATACGGGAAAGTTCCAGATATTGAGGTGGATTGTTTACTTTTCGGGCGGCTGGAGGAGGCGGTAACTCCTGGTTATCAAAAAGTCTGGTTATCTGTTTATAAAGGACATGAGCATTCTGATGTTGCTGATAGAAGAGGCGCAATTCCTGCCATGGATCATAGAGTTTCTCATGGGCGGAGAGAAACGCAACCAGAGCGCCGAGACTGAACTGTCCGTTGATGGCCAAATGGCCACCCACCAAAAATAATAGAAAAGGCCCCAGAGCCTGGAAAAAATTACCGGAAAATTTAATTCCAAATTTGTATAAATTGAGTGTGATAGTTATGCGGTAGAGCTTGGCGATTAACAGGCCGATCCTGATTTTTTCGTAGTGATATCTGTTATAACTTTGGATTTCAACGATCCCGTTGATGGCTTCATTGACGGTATCGCTCATCTCTCTCACTGTGGCGATTCGTTTACGATTCCAGCCATTGAACTTTTTCTGTAATAAAGGAATGATGATAAGCTCAAACGGGTAAATTGCCAAGGTGATAAGGGTAAGCATATGGCTCAATGAAAACATATAACTGAACACGACCACGTAGGTAAGTATTGAGGTCAGAGGGACGGCCAGGGACTCGCCAAGAAAGGCACCAATAGCATTGAGTTCTCCTGTCATGGCGGAAATAGCTGAACCTGGTCGTAGTCCCCGATAGCGTTGAAGTGGCAAATGCAGGACATGCATATAAAGGTCTGTGCGCAAATCAATGAGAATCTTCTGGCCGATGATCACCTGGAGCATATTGATCAGGTATTTGCTGAGTCCCGCCAGGAAGACAGCGGAAATATAGAAACCGCAATACCACAGAAGCAGAAGCTCATCTCGTTTGTCGATAGCTTCATTGATAATTCTTTTCTGCAGTTCCAGTGGCACAACTCTGAAAAAGATACTTATCAGGATAATAGCCAGCAAAAGTACCTGCAATCCGTGGTATCGGCTGATAATCCAGTAATAGAGGGATCGTTTAGTGATCGGTATATGTTTTTTATTAAAAATAGGTGTATCTTTTGATTGGTTCATAATATCTCATGGTGAAATTCAAGAGTATCTTCTACTGGTTTCGCCAATGTCAGTTTTTCGACAAGTTTATATCAACAATCATGCCAAGAAAAGTAAATCTCTGTAAGTTGTTGCTCTTAATGAGTAATTCTCTTGTTGACATACGGCAGAAGATGTTTGATTATTTAGCAGGAACGGTGGTAACGTTACCTTGGCTTGATGAGGGAGTCCTAAAACTATGCAATTGAAAACCCATGAGATTTGGAACCGTCGCTTTCTCAGCAGGATAATTGACTCCATGGCGGACGGGGTCTTTACTATGGATAGCGAAGGACGCATCTCCTCCTGGAATCCATCCATGGAGCGCATTAGCGGCTATACAGCTCAGGAAGCCCTGGGCAAGAGTTGCGCTATACTTCACTGCAGCCGTTGTTTCGGTGAAAACTGCCCTGCAGACATCCAAAAATGCAGAATTTTTGAACAAGAGCATGTTGAAGTCAAAGAATGTCAATTGCGACATAAAGATGGCTATGATGTTCCCGTTATAAAAAATGCCAGTGTTGTAAAAGATGAAGAGGGCAAAATTCTTGGGGTGGTTGAAACGGTCACCGACGTGAGCGAACTGAACCAGGCGCGTCAGAGAGCGGAACAGGCGGCTCTGCGCCTCGGCGAAATCCACCGGCTCGATAACCTTATCGGCAAGAGCCAGGCAATGCGGGATGTCTTTACTGCAATTAAGGCAGCTGCTGACAGTAATTCGACCATCATAATCCAGGGTGAAAGTGGCACAGGCAAGGAGCTGGTTGCCGGTGCCATTCATTTTAACAGCACGCGCAGGGATAGGCCTTTAGTGACTGTAAATTGTAGTGCCCTGTCCGAATCTTTATTGGAAAGTGAACTTTTCGGCCACGCAAAAGGTGCCTATACCGGGGCTCTTCGTGATAGAATCGGCAGATTCGAAGAGACCGCCGGCGGCACTATCTTTCTCGATGAGATTGGTGAGTTGAGTTCTTTTATTCAGGTCAAACTGTTGAGAGTGCTACAGGAACGCGAGATTGAGCGGGTAGGTGAGTCAAAGAAACGGAAAATTGATATTCGTGTGATTACTGCCACTCATCAGGATATTTATAGCCTGGTCAGGGAAGGCAGGTTTCGGGAAGATCTTTATTACCGGCTGAAGGTCTTTCCGATAACCATTCCGCCTTTGAGACA